>JAIBBY010000024.1 GCA_019694455.1 Pirellulales bacterium | reverse complement strand
ACCAGGCGCTGGCGCGCCATGATTTTTCGGCGTGCTTTTGGATGTTGTGCAGGTGAAAGAGCATTGGTTGGATGGTGGCGCGATCGAGTTCGGCGGCGAAGGCGGCGTCTTTTTTGGCGGTGCGATAGATGGTGCTGACCGCGCAGCCAACAAACTTGGCCGCCGCCAGGCGACTGAGGCCGGCCGAGACGAGGGTCACGATCTGGCGTTTCTTTTCGTCGTCGAGCGCTGGTGGGCGTGGCATGGTGGAACTCGCGGCTGGCCGAGTCATGGACACCGAAAGCAGTGAACGCACGTACATTACCAGATAGTTGGCCCAAAAAGCAACAAAAATTTTGGGGAAGAGGAGAAGAAAACCGCCGAGACGCGGAGGCGCGGAGGGGGGAGAGTGGTGGGTGGTTAGTGGTTTGGGAAGAAGAAGAATTTCCCCCTCACCGCGACCTGCGGTCGCTGCCTCTGGCGCCTACTGCGTGGGGGCGAGGCGGAAGAAGGGGAGCAGGAGGAGAGATCAGGTGAGCAGTGGAGCAGGTGAGGCGGCCTGTGTGGCCGCGTGTGGCGGAACTGATTTGCTACGAAAACACGAAAACAAGGGGGTGGACTCCGATAACCCTTCTCCGACTACGATCGCGAAGCGGGATTCTGTTTTTTTGAAGTGGTTGATACGACGTGCGTTGCGTCGATGCGGTCGAACGGAGGGGGAGAGAGGGTTTTCGGAGTTTTCGGAATGGAGTGGCGATTCGTGGCGCGGGGAGGAAGAACCGCAGAGACACGGAGTGGGAATAGTGGTTAGGGAAGAAAGAAGAAAAAACGCGAGGGCGCGAACTGTGTTTGGCGATCGACCAAATATTCATCGTAGCCTAGGGCGTCGCCCTAGGGATGCGTTACACGGACAATGCGTACCTGGGGTGGCGCTAGCGCTGCCCCCAGGCTACGGTGCTTGCTTCGCTGCGTGGGGGAGGCGGAAGAAAAGGCGGTGGCGCGCAGAGACGCAAGGCGCGAAGGGGGAGGGTGATTGAGAATGGTCTCCAATCTCTAACTTCCGCTCCCTATTCCCTTGCTTCGGCGATGAGTTGATCGCCAATCGCCGTCACGGAGGCGACGAGCGCGCGGATATCCTCGAACCGGCTGCGGTGGCTGACCAGCGCGGCGCGGATGGCGTAGGCGCCGTTCAAGATGGTGGAGCTGGTCACCGCCTCGCCCGACTCTTGCAGCCGCATCACGATTTCTTGATTGAGCGCGTTAAGTTGGTCCGCCGGCACGTCTGGCGGCGCGTAGCGGAAGCAAACGATATTAAGCGGGGCGGGCGCCAATCGTTCCAGCCGCGGATGCCGCTCGATCAGTTCGACCAGATAGCGCGTCTGTTCCACGTTCTGTTCGATCTGCCTGGCGAAGGCGTCGGCGCCGTGGGCCTTGAGCGACAGCCACACCTTGAGCGCCTTGAAGCCGCGGGTCAGTTCGATGCCGCGATCGGCGAAGATCATGCCGCCGGCGCTCAGCCCGCGATCGGTGGGTTGCAGATAGCTGACCTCGGTGGCGAAGGCGTCGTGATGCGCCATGGGGTCGCGGACCAAAAGGCAGGCGACTTCGTAGGTGAGCGACATCCATTTGTGCAAGTCGAAGGCGATGGAGTCGGCGCGCTCGATGCCGGTTGTCATGTGCCGCAGCTTGGGGGAGAGCCGCACCAGCCCGCCAAAGGCGCTATCGACATGGAACCACAAGTTGTGCTCGGCGCAGAGATCGGCGAGCGCGGCCAGATTGTCGATGGCGCCGGTGTTGACCGTGCCGGCCGTGCCGACCACGGCGATGGGGCGATGCCCGGCCGCTTGATCGGCGGCGACGGCGGCCCGCAGCCGGGCGATGTCGAGGCGATAATCGGCGTCGACGGGGATGGCGCGAAACGCGCGGCGGCCGAGGCCCAAGAGTTCCAGTCCTTTGACGACGCAGTTGTGCGTCTCCGCCGAGCCGTAGACGATCAGTCGCGGCTGCTCGCCGTCTTGCAATCCGGCTTCGCGCACATCAAAGCCGGCCTTGGCCTGCTCGGCGACCGCCAGGCCGAGCACGTCGGCCACGGTGGCGCCGCTGACCAGGATGCCGCTGGCGGTGGGGGGCAGGCCCATCAGTTCGGCGAGCCAGGCAATGGTTTGCCGCTCGACGAGGGGCGGGGCCTGATTGAGGCCGGCGAGGTGAGGGTTGAGCCCGGCGGCCAGCAGATCAGCGAGCATCGAGAGCGGCGTGCCGCAGCCTTGCACCCAGCCGAAGAAGCGCGGATGCAGATTACCGGTGGGATACGGCAGCACGCGCTCGACAAAATGTTGATAGGCGGCCTCGGCGCCTTGGCCTTGGCGCGGCAACGGCTCGGCGAGCGCGGCGCGGGCAGTGTCTGGCAGCGGCCGCCACACCGGTTGCTCGCGGAGCGCGGCGAGATTGTCGAACAAGTCGTCGAGCATCTGATGGCCGAGCGCGCGGAGGCTGTGCCAGTCGGCGGGGTCGAGCGAATGCTGGATCGGGTCGCTGCTGGTTGGCTGGCCGGGGGGCGGTTCGCTCGCGGAGGTGTCGGGCGGGGTCATTGTCGGCTCGCGGGAGGGGGAGCTTGGCGGGTTGGCCTTCAAGATACAGGCCACACGCGGCGGGGGGCAGATAGTGCAGGGAACGTGGTGGACCGCCGAGACGCAGAGGCGCGGAGAGGAACAGGAGAGAAAGTTGAACAGGTGAGCAGGAGAGAAGCCCCCTCATCCGGCCTTCGGCCACCTTCTCCCCCTGCTGCGCTTCGCTGCGCGGGGGCGAAGGATGAGATGGACTCGCGCGCGGCATGGCATGCCCACGGCTGCGCCGTGGAGCATGGCATCCGGCGAAGGTCGGGATTGACTCGCGCGTTGCACCACACTGGCGATGGCGAGTGGCACACGAGTGAGAACAGGAGAGAAGATTGAACAGGTGAGCAGGAGAGAAGCCCCCTCATCCGGCCTTCGGCCACCTTCTCCCCCTGCTGCGCTTCGCTGCGCGGGGGCGAAGGATGAGATGGACTCGCGCGCGGCGCGAAATGATCTCATGACGATCTCGCACGTGCCTCGGCACCAACAGAGGCAGTGGGAAGCGACAAGCGAGCACCCAACTCTGCGACTTCATTCTTCTCCCTCGCCCCCGCGAAGCAGGGGGAGAGGGCAAGACCGCAGGTCGAGGGTGAGGGGGCGCTTGACTCAAGCTAACCAGGCAAATCGCGTCAGCGTGCAGGGGGAGACGCGTCGGGATTGATGCCCGCCGCCAGCAGGATGGCGTTCATCACGCTATCGATGTCACGCAGCGCGTCGTCGTTGTCAAAGCGCATGACGCGCAGTCCGAGCCGCTCCAGCGCCCTCGTGCGCGCCATATCGTAGGCGCACCGTCCATCGTGACTCTTGCCGTCCAGTTCAATCACCAACGAATGCTCGGCGCAATAGAAGTCCACGATATATGGCCCTAAGGGCGCTTGGCGGCGGAATTTCAGGCCGCATAGCTGACGATCTCGCAAGCGCGACCACACATTCCGCTCGGGGCCGGTCATGCGACGCCGCAAGTCGCGCGCACGTTCAAGACTTTCGGGCACACCGCCGTTTATCGACATGCGCGCCATCGTAGCAACGAAGTGGAGATGCGGACAAGCTTGCCCCCTCATCCGGCCTATCGGCCACCTTCTCCCCCTGCTGCGCTTCGCTGCGCGGGGGCGAAGGCCGAGATGGACTCGCGCGCGGCATGGCATGCCCACGGCTGCGCCGTGGAGCATGGCATCCGGCGAAGGTCGGGATTGACTCGCGCGTTGCACCACACTGGCGATGGCGAGTGGCACACGAGTGAGAACAGGAGAGAAGGTTGAACAAGCGAGCCGGAGAGAAGCCCCCTCATCCGGCCTATCGGCCACCTTCTCCCCCTGCTGCGCTTCGCTGCGCGGGGGCGAAGGGCGAGATGGACTCGCGCGTGGCATGGCATGCCCACGGCTGCGCCGTGGAGCATGGCGCCCGGCGAAGGATGAATATAGACACGGTTCGCGGCTTGAGCATCCGCCGGATTGTACTGCCTGGTCCCCGGTCCCTATTCCCTGGCCGCTGCTTCCCTAATCCCTGATCGCTGACCAGCAGCCACTGACCACTAGCCACTACCAAAACGCCGAAGCCCGGGGCCGGCTTACGCCGACTCCGGGCTTCGTGCTCTACCACGCGTGACTCGACCTCCACCGGGCGGCCCGAAGGCCGCGTGGGCTTGAACGTCACGCGCTCTTATTCTTGGGCTCGACGATCGGGAAGAGTCGCTCGCGACCTTCCACCACGTCGCTACTGATGACATACCGGCCGCCACGGCCACGGTCGGGCAGTTCGTACATGATGTCGAGCATCACTTCTTCGATGATCGACCGCAGGCCGCGGGCGCCCACCTCTTTTTCTTGGGCGCGCCGGGCAATCGTTACGAGCGCGTCCTCGGTAAAGTGCAGCTCGCAGCCTTCCATCTCGAACAGCTTTTGGAACTGACGCACCAAGGCGTTCTTGGGTTCGGTGAGCACCCGCACCAGATCGGCGGTGCCCAATGGCGCCAAGGCGGCGTTGACCGGCATGCGGCCGACGAGTTCGGGGATCATGCCGTATTCCAGCACGTCGTCGCTATTGACCTGCGACAGCAGATGGCCGAGGTCTTCGTCTGGCTCGTTGTCGGCGCCTTGCGTGAACCCGATCATCCGCTTGCCGAGCCGCTTTTGGATGATCTTTTCGATGCCGACAAAGGTGCCGCCGCAGATGAACAAGATGTTGCTGGTGTCCATCTGAATGTACTGCTGCTCGGGGTGCTTGCGCCCCCCTTGCGGCGGCACATTGGCCATGGTGCCTTCCAGCATCTTGAGCAGGGCCTGCTGCACGCCTTCGCCCGAGACATCGCGCGTGATCGACACGTTCTGGCTGGTTTTGCCGATTTTGTCGATTTCGTCGATGTAGAGCACGCCGCGCTGGGCCGATTCCAAATCGAAGTCGGCGGCGTGGAGCAGTTTGAGCAGCAGGTTCTCGACGTCTTCGCCCACGTAGCCCGCCTCGGTCAGGGTGGTGGCGTCGCCGATGGCGAAGGGGACATCGAGGATGCGGGCCAAGGTGCGGGCGAGGAGCGTCTTGCCCGAGCCGGTGGGCCCGATCAAAAGGATGTTGGACTTATCGATTTCGACGTCGGAGTTTTCGGCGCCGAGTGTGAGCCGCTTATAGTGATTGTGGACAGCGACGGCGAGGACGCGTTTGGCGCGTTCCTGGCCGATGACGTATTCGTCGAGATGGCCAACCACCTCGGAGGGGGAAGGGATTTTGTTGAAGAGTTGTTTGGTGGCGCCTCGCCGTCGTCGTTCCTGATCGAGGATCGACTGACACAGCTCGATACATTCGCCGCAGATATAGACGTCGCCGGGGCCCTCGACGAGGGGACCGACGTCGCGATAGCTCTTGCGACAGAATGAACAAAAGGCGTTCTTCTTGGTGGCGCCGCCGCTTTTGCGGCCCCCAGTCAGATCACCCGCGGGCATGCGTGCTCCTTTCAGCCTCCCGCTTGCGCGGCGATTTTGCCGGCAAGGGGTTCCAGTTCCAGGTGTCGCTCGTGCTGGCCAAGTGGTGTTAGGCCGGTGGGCATCCTTGTCCGCGCTGCAGTCGAGCCGTATGGATCGCTCACGCGACGATCCGCTGTACTAATACGCAGTGGTGGCACGAAATGGTTCTCCCAAAACTTTGACTTCGCGCCACGCAAGCAATGCCAGTATCGGCGAGAATCGCTAGCAGATTAGAGGGAGTGTAGGCTCCCCCCCAAACCCGCCTTAACCCTCGTCTCCGTCACTGGCCAGCTCGCGTTGCATCTTTTTGCCGAGCATGGTCTTGATGTCGCGGAACTCCTGGTCGCTAAGCTGCCCCCGGTCGTGCAAGTTGCGAAAATCGGTCAGCAAATCGCTAGCGTTTGGCGTGGTGGAACGCCGCATGCCGCGCGCTTTTTGGATGAGGTAAAACCCGGATACCAACAGGGCAGCCAAAATTGCAGACCAGAAAACTGCCTGCGCGCCGGGACTATATAGAAACTCTGTCATGCCACGAGCGAGTCGGCTGGGCCTAGCGGCCCGAATTTTTCCCCAGCCGGCACACTTTCCCTAGCTGGCATTATGGGGGCCGCCGGTCCGGGAGTCTACTGAACAAGTTGGGGGGCGTCTCCCAGAGCATCGGTCAGCGGGCCGGTCGGGCAACGCGAATTTCCCGTCATCTTGGCGCATATCAGGACCCGTATGGCGGAAGAAGTGGACGGCCAAACAGTTGTCTGGACAACTGTTGTCTAGCGGTCTATCATGCGCGGCATGAGCCAGGTTTCTGCCCGCACGCGCCGCCGCTTCGATTCGCTGCAACAAGAGGCGTATCTCAATTTGTGGCGGACGTACGATCGGCTGCGGGCGCACGAAGACGCGCTGTTTTCGCGATACGAGCTAACGGCGCAGCAGTACAACGCGCTGCGGCTATTGCAGGCGGCGCGGCCGGGCGGATTGCGGACGCTGGAGATCGCCGCGCGGCTGGTTTCGCGCGCGCCGGACATCACCCGCCTGCTCGACCGCCTGGAAGAGCGCGGACTGGTGGCGCGCGAGCGGTTGGCGGACAACCGCCGCGTGGTCGAGGTGACGCTCACGGCGGCGGGAAACAAATTGTTGGAATCATTGACCGAACCATTGGCGCAGTGCCACGCGGCGCAGCTTGGACACTTAAAGGGGGCGGAACTGCGGTCGCTGGTGGCGCTGCTGAAGGCCGCCCGCGCGCCGCATGAAACCAAGGGGAGCGACTGGGAATAGGCGTTGGGGGGTGAAGTGTTCCCCGTTTCGACAGGCCAGCGCATAACCACGACAAGCAGGAGTTCAATCCGATGATCAGCGAGGCTCACGAAACGACCGATGTGGTGGTGATTGGCGGCGGACCGGCCGGCGCGACTGTGTCGACCTTGATGGCGCAACAGGGGTTGCGGGTGCGGCTGTTCGAGCGCGAGCAGTTTCCGCGGTTTCACATCGGCGAATCGCTGATTCCGGAAACGTATTGGGTGCTGCGGCGGCTGGGCATGCTGGAGAAGATGAAGCGCAGCCACTTTGTGAAGAAGCACAGCGTGCAGTTCGCCAATGCGCACGGCAAGATTTCGGAGCCGTTTTACTTCTCCGAGCACAAGCCGCACGAGTGTTCGCAAACCTGGCAGGTGCGGCGCAGCGAGTTCGACCAGATGATGCTGGACAACGCGGCCGAGCACGGCGTGGATGCGCGACAAGGGACGCGCGTGCTTGATGTGCTGTTCGACGGCGAGCGGGCGGTGGGCGCGCGAGTGGCCGACGCGGCGGGGCGCGAGAGCGAAGTGCGAGCGAAGGTGGTGGTCGACGCCAGCGGGCAAAGCCATTTGATCGCCAGCCGTTTCAACCTGCTGGTCAAAGACCCCGCGCTCAAAAAGGGGGCGCTGTGGACCTACTGGGAAGGCGCCTACCGCGACACCGGCCGCGACGAGGGAGCCACCATGGTGCTGCAAACCAAGGACAAGAAGGGTTGGTTCTGGTACATCCCGCTGCACGACAACATCGTGAGCGTGGGGGTGGTGCGCGACTTCGAGGACTTGTTCGAAAAGTCGCGCGGCGATCACGAGGCGATTTACAACCAGGAACTGGACAATTGCCCCGCGTGCAAAGAGCGAGTATCGATTGGCAAGCAAGCGACCGGTTTCTACGCCACCAAGGATTACACCTACAAGAGCCGGCAGTTGGCCGGCGACGGGTGGGTGTTGATCGGCGACGCGTTTGGCTTTTTGGATCCGCTCTATTCGTCCGGGGTGATGTTGGCGCTCAAGAGCGGCGAGCAGGCGGCTGACGCGATTGTCGAGGGGATCGCCACGGGAGACACCTCGGCCGCGCAACTGGGCAAGTGGGGCCCCGACTTCCTGGAAGGCATGGCGCGGATGCGGCGAATGGTGTGCGAATACTACGACGGCTTCAGCTTTGGCCGGTTCGTGAGGAAGCACCCGGGGCTTAAAGGGCATCTCACCGATATGCTGATCGGCGACTTGTTCAAGGAGAGCGTCGACGAGATCCTGGAGCCGCTCGACGCGATGCGCAGCGAGATGCAGTCAGGTCAATCCGCGGCGACGGCGTAAACTGTGGCGATGACCGCAAACGACTTCGCGCTACTGCTATTGCAGTTGACTGTGATGCTGCTGGTGGGGCTGGCCGGGGGCGCCGTGCTGCGCCGCTTGGGACAGCCCGCGGTGCTGGGAGAGATGCTATCGGGCATCTTGCTGGGGCCGACGTTGTTGGGCTGGGTGTCGCCGGGGGCGTTCGAGGCGTTGTTTCCGGCCGGAGACGCGACCGATCTGGTGCGCGGCGCCGTCATCAAGCTGGGGATGCTCTTTTTCTTGTTTTTGGTGGGGCTGGAGATCAGCCTGGCGCAGGTGCGGCGGTTTGGGCTGCGGGCCATGACCATTGGGGCGCTGGGCGCGCTGGCGCCATTGGCGTGCGGCATGGGCGCCGTGTACGCGCTACCACACCTGTGGGGCCCGCAAGCGGAACAGAATCGATTGATGTTCGCGCTGTTCATTAGCGCGGCGATGGCCAACACGGCCAATCCGGTGCTGGCGCGCATCTTGATCGATCTGAAGCTGATGAAGCAAGACATCGGCGCCATGCTGATGACGGCCTCGATTGTGGACGACGTGATTGGCTGGTCGCTATTGGGAGTGGTGCTCAGCCAGTTCTCGCCGCCCGAAGTGGCGGCGCCAACCAGTCACCTATGGCAGTTGGCGAGCGTGGTATTGTTCTTTGTGGGGACGATCATTGCGGGGCGCTGGATCGGAGCGCCTTTGGTGCGCTGGGCGACCACTCGCCTGCGGCTGCGCTCGAGCGGCACGATTGGACTGGTGGCCGCGCTGGTGCTGGTGTCGGCGGCCGTGGCCGAGCGGGCGCATCTGCACGCGTTTCTTGGTCCGTTTTTGATTGGCATTGGGCTGTCGATCACCACCCACGAGTTGCACGAGGCGTACGAGGCGATCAACCGGTTCGTGGCCGGTCTGTTTGTGCCGATCTACTTTGTTTCGATGGGGTTGACCGCCAACTTCGTGCGCAGCTTCGATCTGGCGCTGGTCGCGGTGGTGGTGGGCGTGGCGTGCGTGAGCAAACTGGCGAGCGTGTACGCGGCCTCGCGCATCGCCGGTTTTGGTCAGCGCGCCGCCTTAGGCATTGGCTTTGGCATGAACGCGCGCGGCGCGATCGGCATCATTCTGGCGGCTTTGGGACGCGAACATGGAGTCATTAACGAGCCGGTGTATGTGGCGCTGGTGCTGATGGCGGTGCTGACCTCGCTGGTCTCGGCGCCGGCGATGAAGCACTTGATGCCCGACGATCCGTTTGCCAAGCCGCGCTCGCCTGGCGGCGCTCGGCGGCGTATGGCGACGGACATCGCCGCGCCCGAGCCGATCGAGGTCACTGGTTAGTCGCCATCTCCGCCGGCAGCGACTCGCGCCAGCCGGCCGCCAGTCGCTTTGCCAATTCGGAGCGCAGCGCCGACAGGTCGGGTTGCGCCGCCAGATTGTTGAGTTCGCCGGGGTCGCGGCGCTCGTCGTACAGTTCCTCGGCGCCATCGGGCCAGAGCGTATAGCGATAGTGCGACGTGCGCAGGGTGCGACCCAGTCGCTGAGGATCGAGCCGATCGCCCGGCGCAGCGGTTCCGCCGCGCGCCACCACGCTGAACGCCGCCGACTTCCATTCGCGCGCTGGCTGGTACAGCAAGGGGGCGAAGCTAACGCCTTCCAGCTCGGCGGGCATTGGCAACTGGCACAAGTCGCTCAGCGTGGGATAGAGATCGACAAGCTCCACTAGCGCGTCGGTGACCGCGGGACGCACTGCCGGCGCGGCGACTATCAGCGGCACGCGGGTCGCGTTTTCGAACAGCGTCATTTTGTGCCACAGTCCACCGTGGTCGCCCAGGTGATAACCATGATCGCTCACAAAGACGACCACGGTGTTCTCCCAGAGGTTCAGCCGGTCCATGGCGTCGAGCAGCACGCCAAGTTGGGCATCCATGAAGCTTACGCTGGCATAGTATGCCGCGGCGGTGCTTTGTCGGTCTTCTAGCGCCAGGCGCGGCTTGCCCTGGCGGTAGGTCAGCGCCAAGTCGGGTATGTCGCGCCACGGCTGGCCCGGATCGTGAACAAGCGGGATGTGGTCTGTGGGATAGAGATCGTAGTATCTTTGCGGCGCGATGTAGGGCGAGTGCGGACGGCGAAATCCAACCGCCAGAAAAAATGGCTGCTGCGCGGCGGATAGCTCTCCCAAAAGCTCCGCGCCACGACGAGCGACAAAGCCATCCCAAGTCGCCTGGTCTTCGCAGCGCAGGACGATTCCCGACCGCTGTTGCTGGCGCGCAATCTGTTGTTGGGGAGGATTTTTGGCGGCGCGGGTTTCGCGGATGTCGATGTCCCAGGAGGCGGGGTCTTCAAAGGCGTCGCCGGTATGAAAAATCTTGCCAACTTTGACGGCGCGACGGCCATGCTGGCGAAAGTGTTGCGGCAGGAAGACGGCGTGCGGCAGCTTTTCGCGCGGCGGAGTGGCGTTATCGACGATGCGAGTGTTTTCGGGTCGGCGGCCCGACATGAGCGACGCACGCGATGGATTGCAGACCGGATATTGGCAGTAGGCGTGGTTGAATCGGACGCCGCGGGCGGCGAGTCGATCGATGTTTGGGGTGCGCGCCACCGAGTGTCCGTAACAGCCGAGGTCGCACTTCAGATCGTCGGCCATGATGAACAGCACGTTGCGCCCCTCGTTGGCCTGTGCGGATGAGGCGCTGAACAGCAGCACAACGAGAGCCAACACGCGACTGGTCATGTCGTCATCCCAACAAGAGTTGTGTCACGGCGATGCGGCCGGAGAAGCAGACCTCCACATCGCGCCCCGTTTCGCGCTGGCGGGCCTGATAGCTGCCGCGATAGCGCAACCTGCCGTCCTCTTCCTGAAACTCAACGGGCAAGGGATGCGGGTCGAGTTGACAAAAGACCACTTCCGGCGGCGGCGCGCCGGGGGGCAGATGCGGGAGGTTGATGTTCCACAGCGTGCCCTCTTCTGGATAGCGCTCGACCAACATGCGCACGACGGCGCGGGTCCAGCGGGCGGAACACTCCCAATCGATTTCCAGGCCGCGCCGGACGTATTGCGAGACGGCGATGGCGCGGCGGCGAAAGAGCGCCCCTTCGCGCGCGGCGGCGACCGTGCCCGACAGATAAACATCGGCTCCGAGGTTGCCGCCGGCGTTGATGCCGGCCAACACCCAATCGCACTGCGGCGCCAGCCGCGTGAGGCCGATACGGGTGCAATCGGCGGGGGTGCCATCGAGCATGTAGCGCTGGGGCGCGACCTCGGTGAGTAGCAACGGGCGATGCGTGGTGGCCTGATGACTGCAACCGCTTAAGTGCTGATCTGGCGCCACGACGAGACAATTGCCGAGCGCGCTGGCCGCCTGACGAAGCGCGGCCAGACCGGGGGCGTCGATGCCATCGTCGTTGGTGAGTAGGAAGTTCATAAGTGAAAAACCGAGCAATCGGGGTTAGCAAGGACCGGAATCATCAGGCGAGCGTGGGCGGCAAGCCGTAGTCGGCGCGGGTGATGGAATAGATTACCGCGTCTGCGGCGTGCGTGCGCAGCCAAACGCGCTGGCGCGCGATCGATTCGCGCACTGCGCCGGCTTTTTCGGCTACACGCTGACTGGCCACGTTCGTCACGGCGGCAACGATCTCCAGCCGTTCCAACGGCAGGTCTTCTAGCACGGCGGGGGCCAGGGCGCGCGCCGCCTCGGTGGCGATGCCGCGGCGGGCGACGTCGCTACGAACCCAATAGCCGAGGTTGGCGCGGCGATTCAAGCGGTCGAGGGTATTGATGCCCGTGCCGCCAAGCAGCGCGCCGGTCTGGCGATCGAAGATGCCGAGCGGAAACTCCTCGCCGCGTTGCCATTGGTCGAGGCCACGCTGGATGAAATCGCGTGTTTCGCTGATCTGGTAGCCGTCGTGAAACCAGATCATCCAGCGCAAGAGCGCTTCGCTGGAGGCGTTGATGGCCGCGAAGAGGGCCGCTTCGTCCGACAACGCAAATGGGCGCAGCAGCAGCCGGGCGGTAGTGATCTGGGGACGCAGTTTGGGGAGGTCGGCAGTCACGACAACTGGTTCCTGTTGGGATATTTGCCGGTGGGTGGGACAGTCGGCAGCAATCGGTTGTTCACGCTTGGCTCATCCGCCCACGGCCGAAATGGGCCAGAGCAGTGCAGCGGATTAGGGCGACGGGCGAAATCCCATGCTTGACGGGGATTTTACCCATCGGGTCGTTAGCGCAATTGGGCGGCGTCTCGCCCTTGCGGCCCCCCGGCAGGGGAGGCTACAAAATACATCCCTCTACCACGCTCTTGGCGGCGGAGCGTCCATCCGCCCAAAGCTCGGGTTGCGCCTTTGCCGCGCGGCTCCATTCCGGAACTAGAGCCCACTCCCTTCCTCAGGATCTTAGTCATGTCGAGCGCCGAAGAATATTTGTACGACCTCCGCGAGACGCAGTTTGTGCTGTTCGAGCATTTGCGAGTGCAGCGGCTGTTCGAGTTTCCGGCGTACTCCAGCTTTGAAATTGGCGACGTGGAGATGCTGCTCAACGAGGGACTGCGGTTTTGCCAAAAGGTGCTGTCGGCGGTGAACTCCGAGGGAGACCGCGAGGGGTGCCGCTGGGAAGACGGGCGAGTGTTCATGCCGAAGGCGTTTCACTCGGCGTACAAGCAGCAGTGCGCCGCCGGTTGGATGGCGATCAGCACCGAGGTTGAGCATGGCGGACAAGGGATGCCGTTCGCCATTGGCGCGGCGCTGGGCGAGATGTTCGTGGGCGCCAATTGCTCACTGTCGATGGTGGCGGGACTGACGCGGGCGGCCGCCGACTTGGTGATTTCGCATGGCTCGGCCGAGATGAAGCGGCGCTATGTGAAGCCGATGGTCGAGGGACGCTGGGGGGGCACCATGTGCCTGACCGAGGCGCATTGCGGCACAGCGCTGGGGGAGATCAAGACCACCGCCACCAAGCGCGACGGCAAATATTATTTGAAGGGTCAAAAGATCTTTATCTCTGGCGGCGAGCACGACCTGGTGGACAACATTGTGCATCTGGTGCTCGCGCGGGTGGAAGGGGCGCCGGCCGGCACCAAGGGGCTGAGTTTATTTGTCGTGCCCAAGCATCGTGTGGACGACGCGGGGCGGATGGGCGAATTCAACGACGTGATTTGCTCGGGCATTGAAAAGAAGCTCGGCATCCACGCCTCGCCCACCTGCCAGTTGGTGTTTGGCGACGCCGATCAATGCGAGGGGGAGTTGATCGGCGCGGAGGAGGAGGGCATCAAGATCATGTTCGACATGATGAACGGCGCCCGCATTGGCGTGGGGTTGCAAGGGGTGGCGCTCGGAGGCTGGGCCTATCAATCGGCGCTAGGCTACGCGCGCGAGCGCAAGCAGGGCCCCGACATGAAGAACTTTCGCGACCCAACGGCGCCGAGCGTGCCGATCGCTCAGCACCCCGACGTGCGGCGGATGCTGGCCACGATGAAGGCGTATGTCGAGGGAGGGCGCGCGCTGTTGTTGCACGCCGCCATGTGCCTGGACATTGCCACCCATGGCGCCGACGCCGCGGAGCGCGACCACATGAACGGTCGCATCGAACTGCTCACGCCGATCTGCAAGGCCTGGTGCAGCGACACCGGTTTTGAAGTCGCCACGCTGGCGCTGCAAACCTATGGCGGACATGGGTACCTCAAGGATTACCCGGTGGAGCAATTGTTGCGCGACGCCAAAATCGCCTCGATCTACGAGGGAACCAACGGCGTTCAAGCGATGGACCTGTTGGGTCGCAAGGTCGGCCGGCAAGGGGGAGCGCTGTTCATGCAGCTTGTGGCCGACATCAACCAATTTGTCGCCACCAACAAAGACAACGCCACGCTTGGCCCGGCCCTGGCGGCGCTGGAGCGGCACACGCAAAAGCTGCAAGAAATCACCATGAACTTTGCCGTGCAGCAGATGTCGGGCGACATGGAGTACCCGCTCCTCTCCGCCACGCCCTATCTGCGGCTGATGGGCAACATTGCCGTTGGTTGGCTGCTCTTGGAGCAGGCGGTGGTGGCCGACCGGGCGCTCGCCAAGCTGTATGCCGAAACGGGCGCCGGCGACGACGCCGCCCGGGCCAAGCTCTGCGATGAGCATCCCGACGCGCAGTTCTACGACAATAAGGTGAAAACGGCGCAGTTCTTCGCCAGTAACCTGCTGAGCCAGAACGATCACCTGGCCACCGCCATCCAATCAACTGACCGCAGCCCCTTGGACATGCACTTTTAAGGGGACTGGCGGCGACAGCGGCGCTTGCTGGCGCCGGGCGCGAATCTTCACGCCCGCTGGTAACTCCGGCGGGCTTTTTCATTAGAATGACGGCCCCCTGGCTGGGGTTCTTCAAATTGGTCGACGACGCATATGCCGAACTATTACGATCTGGACCCCACTGAACAGCGGAAGGCCTCGGCGCAACGCCTATTCCACTACTTGCGCGAGTACGTGCAGCCGTATCACCCGTATCTGCGCAAGCTGTATCGCGAGCAGAAGATCGACTTGGCGAAGCTGAAGACGCCGGACGACATCCGCCGCTTGCCGATCATCGACAAACACCACCTGCGCGAGAATCCGCAGCTCTTCATCTTGCAGCCGACATTTCCCGGCGTGCCCAGCCCAGCGGGGTTTGAAACCGCGACGATCGCGCGGGCGAAGCTGCTGCGCTACATGTATCAGGCGGCGCGCAATCGGCCGCGCGATTATTCGCAGCAGGTGCGGCGCGAGAGCTTTCGTGAGCAGGTGCGGCACCGCGCGTTGACAGAGTGGCTGCCGATTCATTTTCATGTATCGACTGGCTCGACTGGCAATCCCACGCCCGCCGTGTACACGCTGTACGACGTGAAGCAGGTGATCGGGCAGATGGCGCCGTTGATGATCGTGCCGAAGAAGCGCGACCCGGAGGAGTGCTACTTCGACTGGGGCGAACGGGCGATGAACATTTTTCCCGGCGCGCCGCACTTGGCGTTCTTCGCGCCGGTGCTGGCGAAGGCGACGGTGGGGACATCGAGCTTCGACACGTTTGGCGGCAGCGTGATTCCGACCGACCGACAGATTTCAATCTTTGCGCAAGGGGGCTTTTCGTCGCTGACGGCGGTCCCAAGTTACCTGGTCCACTGGCTGCGCCGCGCGAAGGCGCTGCAGCAAGAAGGGGCGATCGGCAAGCTCGACGCCTTCAAGCGCGTGGCAGTCGGCGCCGAGCCGATGAGCGAATCGCTGCGCGAGCACATTCGCGAGCTAGCGCTGGGGCTAGGGGCGCATCCGCGATTCAAGATCTATCAGACGCTCGGCATGACCGAGATGAAATGGTTCGCGATGGAATGCGGCGAAGGGAGCGGCATCCACCTGAATCCGCGGTTTTACTACTGGGAGTTGCTGCATCCCGAGACACGCGAACCGGTGAAGGAAGGCGAGCCGGGGGTGCTGGTGTTCAGTCACATTGGCTGGCGCGGCACCGTGCTGGCCCGCTACTGGACCGGCGACCTCATCAAGCAAGGCTTTCGCTGGGACCGCTGCCAGCATTGCGGCTACACCTTTCCGCGCGTCTACCCGCCGATCTGCCGGGCGGAGAAGGATTTCACCAAGATCAAGGGGACGCGGGTCGATCTGTCGAACCTGATTGAGTCGATCCGCGACACGCCGGGCGTGCGCCACTTTCAGGTGTCGATCGAGAGCGAGAACGGCGTGGATCAGTTCGCGCGCGACGTGCTGAGCGTGCATCTGATCGCCGAACAGGGGCGCGACCCCCGCGCGGTGGAAGAACAGCTTTGCCACCGCGTGAAATACTACACCGAGGTGACGCCCGACCGAGTGGTGTTTGAAGAGAACGAGCCGGAGTTCGAGCGGCGGTTATTCGCCAAGAACGGCATCAAGGCGGAGTACGTCGTGGAACGGCGCAAAGAGCATATCTAGGGCCGCGGCGAGCGCACGATGTCCGATCACGTCGTTTTGCTTTCGATACCGGCGCTGCGGGCCCAGGACCTGGCCGCCATGCCCAACTTGCGCGCGCTGGCGGCGGCCGGCGACAGCGCCCCGCTCGCGCCGAGCTTTCCGGCCGTGACCTGCTGCGTGCAGGCCAACATGACCACGGGCAAGCTGCCGCACGAGCATGGCGTGATCGCCAATGGTTTTTATTGGCGCGAGCGGCGCGAAGTGGAAATGTGGACCGCCTGGAACGATTGCATCCTGGCGCCGCAAATTTGGGACACCCTGCACGAGCAGCGGCCCGGCACGACGAGCGCGGTGTGGTTCGCGCTGCACTCCAAGGGGTCTGGCGCCGATTACATCTGCACTCCGGCGCCGATTCACAACGCCGACGGCAGCGAATCGCTGTGGTGTCACACACGGCCCGAGGGGTTGTATCAGGAGTTGGTCGAGCGACTCGATCACTTTCCGTTGCATCATTTTTGGGGGCCGCTGGCCAATATCGCGTCGAGCGAGTGGATCGCCGAGTCGGCGATCATCGCGGCCAAGCAGTTTCGCCCGAACTTTTTTTACATCTACCTGCCGCATCTCGATTACGCGGCGCAGCGCGAGGGGCCCGACAGCGAGGCCGCGCGGGTGTCGCTGGCGCAACTTGACGAGGTGATCGGCCGACTGCTGGCCGGCCTGCGCGCGGCGTATGGCGGCGATCCGCTGTGGCTGGTCGCCAGCGAGTATGTGATTACGCCGGTCGATCATGTGAGCTACCCCAATCGCGTGCTGCGCGAGGCGGGGCTATTGCGTGTGCGCGAGGAGGCTGACGGCGAGCATTTGGATCTGGCCGCCAGCGACGCCTGGGCCCTGGTCGACCATCAACTGGCGCACGTGTTTGTGCGCGATGGCGACGCCGCGCTGGCCGACAAGGTGGCGCGGCTGTTTCGCGGTCGGCAAGGCATCGCCGAGGCGCTAGTGGGTAGCGAGCGGGATCGCTACGACTTGGCGCACGCGCGCAGCGGCGAGGTGGTGTTGGTTTCGACGGCCAACAGTTGGCAGGCGTATTACTGGTGGCTGGACGACGCCCGCGCGCCGGCGTTCGCGCGGAAGGTGGACATTCACAACAAGCCGGGCTACGACCCGGAAGAGATGCACCTCGACTTGGCGACGATGGGCATTTCGCTCGACGCGACGCAGACGCGCGGCTCGCATGGGGCGCCGCCGCGGCATGAGCGGCAGCGCGGAGTGATTGTGGCGAGCCAGCCCGGCGTTTTGCCGGGAGGAACGGTGGCCGACTTCGACGTGGCGACGCTGGTGCTGCGGCAGTTTGGGGTGTGAGGCGGGGGGCGGTTAGCCGTTGCCTTTCGATTGAGCTTTGCGTTCTTGAATCGCGGTAATCGCGTACTCGATCGCCTGCTCAACGATATCTGGCGGCAGGGCGCCGAGTCGGCGGATTACATGATTCGCGTTCCAGCGAACTGCCCACCAACATTTCAAAACGCACGGCCGCGAAAGCCCCGTCGCCGGGTGCCCACCGGGACTCCAGGGCAATTCGATCATGAGGCGACCAACGGGCACGGAGTACTTGGTGGAGATGCCAAGCAGCCACAGCGTTCCGTCCGCGTCCGGAGCGCGCAACACCATCGCCGGATGAGGCTCGTTGAGCGGCGCGCCCGCCGGATCGGGGATTTGCGCGTAAACAACATGGCCCACTCGTAGCGCCGCGAAATCCAAGCTCGCTCCCTACACGCTTTACTGAGACCAGCCCGGTTCGCTTAGCCACTCGCGCGGATCGATTTCGATCAGCGACAAATCGCTTGCGGAAGGAACTCGCTTGGCGAGTGAACGAAGCTTGTCGAACTCGGCGACTTTTTCGCGCACCAACTGCTCGCACTCTCGAAACCGAGACAGATTCGGGGGCGGGTCTTCGTGTTGGATCTGTTGGCTGATCTGTTCGAGCGTCGCCGCAGAAGGCAGCCACATTCTGTAGAGCGCTTCGATCGCGCGATCCAACTCTGCCGCAGGCTGTGTCTGGCCTTGACGGATAGCGGTCACGATGTCGCGGTTGGCGCGTTCCAGCCACGCATAGGCGTCGATACCAAGCTGCAACAGGCTTTCGCACTCGCCAGGCGACGCGACAACTTCGCGGCGCACCACAATCTCGTCCCCCTCGGAACGAAACGCATGGACGCTATTGCGAGCGGTTCGATAAGCCAGACAGTCCAACATCATCCTGCTCCGAGTATTAAGCAAGCCATCCGTCAGGACACTGAATTCATTATATCTGACGCGAAAGGTCGCCATCCATTTTCGTCGGGTCGGCGCCGGCGCCAGCCACTAGCAACCAGTTGGGTAACAACCACTTAAATCGGCAACCGACCACCGCCGCCAAATTTGCTATGCTGGCCGCACCGATTATCTATTGGCGACAGCGAGGAGCAACATGAATCTCGAAGGCAAAGGGGCGATCGTCACGGGCGGCGGCACGGGAGTGGGGCGCGCGACAGCGCTGGATTTGGCGCGCCGCGGCTGCGCGGTCTTAATCAACTACTCGCGCTCGCGCGACGAGGCCGAACAGACGGCCAGCGAGTGCCGCGCGCTCGGCGTGAAGGCGATCGCCGTGCAGGCCGATGTGGCCCTAGACGCCGATTGCCGCGCCATGGCCGCCGCCGCGCTCAAGGAGTTTGGCCGCATCGATGTGCTCGTCAACAGCGCAGGCACGACCAGCTTCATCGCCCACGGCGATCTGGAGCGCGTGACCGACGACGACTGGAACCGCATCTTGGGGGTGAACCTCAAGGGGCCGTTTCACTGCGCCCGCGCCGTGCGGCAGGCGATGAGCGACGCCGGCGGCGGCGCGATCGTCAACGTGGCGAGCGTGGCGGGCATCAGCGGCATTGGCAGTTCGATACCGTACGCGGCGTCGAAGGCGGGGCTGATCAACCTGACGATGGCCTTGGCGCGGGCGCTGGCGCCAAAGATTCGGGTGAACGCGGTGGCGCCGGGCTTCATCACCGGGCGCTGGCTGGAGCAAGGACTGGGGCCGGCCTATGAGATGGTGAAACAATCGATCGAAGACCGCACGCCGATGCGGCGGGTGTGCGAGCCGGAGGATGTGTCGAGCGTGGTCTTGTCGTTGATTACCGCCAGCGACATGGTGACCGGCCAGACCGTGACCATCGACGGCGGCATGCTGCTCGGCGGCTGACGCCGCGCGCCGGCCTTGGCGTACAATGGATTAGTCCACCGATGGCCAGGAGTTCGCCTTCCATGATTGCTTCGCTCGCGCGTTTGGTCGGCGCGCTGTTGGGTCTGACGCTCGTGGCCGCGATCGGCGGCGGCGCTTGGTTGGGCTATCAGGCCTTTTACGCCAAAGACCTGGCCATGCAGCGCAAAGAGGCCGAACTGGCCGAGCAGCGGGCGCTGGTTGCCCGGCTGGAGGAGGACAACCGCGCCAAGCAGCAGCGCATCGAGCGATTGGAAACGGCGATGCGGCTCTTGAAGATCGACCACCGCGTGGCCTATATCGACGTGCTGGATCAACAGCGCCAACCGGGGGGCGACGACGTGCGCACCACCGTTCGCTATGTCGAGGTGGACGACGACGGAAACGAACTGGCGCCGCCGCGCGAATTGACCGTCGACGGCGACGTGCTGTACGTGGACTACTGGGTGATTAAATTCGACGACGAGTTGGTCGAGCAGGGCGATCCGCTGCGCGGCGCGTCGATTTGCCTATTGCGGCGGCTGTTTGGCGAACATCAGCAACCGAGCGAGGGATTTGCCGTCGATGCCGAGGGTACCCGTCCGGTCGTGTATGGGCGCGGCGAAGCGAGCGAATTTCAGCGCGAGCTGTGGGAGAATTTTTGGGAGTACGCCACGAATCCGGCCACGGCCCAGGCGGCCGGGGTGCGCGCCGCCCACGGCGAGGCACCGTACACCAAACTGGTGCCGGGTCAGCGGTACAAGATCGAGCTACGCGCGTCGGGTGGGCTGTCGATCGAGCCGGAGGACGACCGCCAGCGACAACCGTGACTAGACCGATTCGGCGGGGACGGCGTCGGGCGGCTGAAACTTGAAGTTCTTGCTCTGGCTGAAGAACTCCAGCGGATTCTCGTACACCACCTTGCGAATCAGCGCCTCGGAGTGGCCACGGAGGCGCATCGCGAGGATGAAGTCGGGCACGGCGGTCGGTTTCGATGGTCCCCAGTCGCCGGCGGAGTTCACCAGCAGCCGTTCGGGACCGTACATTTCGACCATGTCGCAGGCGCGCTCGGGGGTGCATTTGGAGACGGGATACAGGGTCATGCCCGCCCAGTAGCCTTGTTCGAGCACGGTGCGAATGGTGTGCTCCTCCACATGATCGACGCACACGCGCTGGCGTTCTAGCTCGCCGAAATCGGCCAGCATGTCGAGGATCATGCGCGTGCCGGGGTATTTGTCTTCCAGGTGGGGGGTGTGGATCAAAATCTGCTCGTCGAGCCGCGCGGCCAGGTCGACGTGCTCCATGAAGATAACCGACTCGTTGCGGGTGTTCTTGTTCAGGCCGATCTCGCCGATGCCGAGCACGCCAGGACGATTGAGGTACTCGGGGATCATGGCGATCACCTCGCGCGAGAGGCGCACGTTCTCGGCCTCTTTGGCGTTGATGCAAATCCAAGTGTAATGCTGCACGCGATACCAGCCGGCGCGTTTGGGCTCGAACTCGGTGAGCTGGCGGAAATAATCGCGAAAACCGTCGGCGCTGCCGCGGTCGAAGCCGGCCCAAAACGCGGGCTCGCTGACGCCGACGCAGCCCATCTTGGCCAAGGTTTCGTAGTCGTCGGTGACGCGCGAGACCATGTGAATGTGCGGGTCGAAGTAGTACATGGTTTATGCTCCGCGCCCGGTGGAGTGGTTGCCCGCGGCCGCCAGGTTGAATTTTTGCTTCCAGGCGGCGTCGTACGGCAGCGAGAAAGTGAGCTGCACGGCCTCGGCGCGACCCGATTGACTGGAGAGCAGGATTTCGACCGCGCGGCGAATTGCGGCCAGCCGGGGGTCGTCGCGATCGGCGCCGTCGGCGCGATCGATACGATCCAACTGCGCGGCGACCGCCAGCAGGCGGGCGCGAATGTCCAGATACTCGCGATCCAATATTTCTTGTCGGTCCATACGATCCTTGGCGCGCCGCGGCTGACCTAGAGTTGTCGTGGGGATGGCCGGCTTTTGATGCCGCGAGCGGGGCTTGCGCGGCGGTCCCATGGCTTCAGTTTCGTCGGCATTCCCCGCGAAATCAAGCAACGGCGCCGGCGAGCGCCGCCCCCGAGAGATCGGCCCCGTGTCGGACGGATTGCAAAAGACCTTCGAATTCTTGACGAGCGCGAGCGACGAGTGGGCCGCGCCGCTGTTGGCGGCCGCGCTCGATTCGCCAAGCGAGGCGATCCGCGACGGGGCCTTGCGAACGATGTTGCGACGGCGCAGCGGCAGCGGACAACGAGAGATCTTGCGCCGACTGCACATCTTGGGGCCGCGCGCGCGGCGCGTTTTGGAAGAGGAGCAAGGCAGTTTGGCGTTGGCCCTGCGCGACGCGGTGCTGGGCCCCGACCTGCAAACTTTCGTCAACGCCTGTCACGAGATCTTGCGGAACCACGAGTTCGCCTCGATTGGCACGCTGATCACCGCGCTGGAGGACCCGGCGCATCCCAACCCTGAGTTGGCGGCCCGCACCTTGGCGGCGCTGTGCGAGCAGTTGTACGACGAACTGCACCGCAACCACAGGGCGCTGGCCAACCCCGAGTTGCTCCGCATCCGCAGCCTGGAAAGCCTGGAGGCCTCGGTGCGCCGCTTTGGCCTGCACCGGCGGCGCGAAGTGGTGGAGTCGTACCTGCGATTGGCCGATCGGGAGACGGCTGGCCTGTTGGAGATATTGGGCGATCCGCACAACGGCGCCTATCTGGCGGTTTGCGATGTGCTGTCGCGGAATCAGCATCCTGGCATTTTGCGGTTGGTGGTGAGCTTTTTGGACGCGCCGCTGCCGCCGTCGGGCGCGCTCGTGATCTTGGGGCGGCGCGCCGATCCCGAGTTCCTGCGGACACTGCTCAATCAGGTGGCCCAACACGAGTGGACGCCGTTTGAGCGCAACGTGCGGCGCATCGAGGCGTTTGCTTGGGTCTATTGCGACCAAGGCGTGCTGGGCACGCTGAGCGACGCCGCGCAACTGGCGGCGCTGCGGATGGTGCTGGCCTCGCGCATGAAGCGCCAGCAGGCGTTTCGACTGGTGGCGTACCTGTTGTGCCATGGACAGCTAGCAGCCCGCCGCGCGGCGGCGCGCGCATTGGCCGATTTCGCCGGCGCCGAGGCGAACGCGCTGGCGATCGAGGCGCTGGGCGATGTCGACGCCGAGGTGCAGTCGATCCTCATTGCGCAGTTGCGCTCGCGCGGCGTGCCGGGCGCGTTGCAGCAACTGATCGATCGCTTGAACAGCCCACACGCGCTGGTGCGCGCGGCGGCGCGCGAATCGTTGAGCGAGTTCAGTTTTGACCGCTACCTGAGTCTGTACGACAGCCTGACCCCGGAAACCCGCGCCAGCACGGGCGAACTGGTGCGGCAGGTCGACGACGAAGCGGCGTCGCGGTTGCACGAAGAACTGCGTTCGCCGGTGCGCGCGCGCCGCCTACGAGCGTTGGCCGCGGCGGAATCGCTGGGACTGCTGGCCGAAGTGGAATCGTCGGTGGTGGCGCTATTGGCGGACAGCGACGGCTTCACACGCGCCGAGGCGGCGCGGCGACTGGCGCGCGTCGGCACGCCGAGCGCGCGGGCGGCCTTGGAAGTGGCGAGCGTCGATGCGACGCCGATGGTGAAAGAGGCGGCCTTGCAGGCGTTGGCGGGGCAAACAGGTGAGGAACGCGCCGCGCCATTTGTCGTCCCTGCCAACTTGGGCGCGCCACTGGACAGTCAACTTCCGATGGAGGCCGCATCATGAGCTTGCTGGCGGCCTTGTATCCGTGGCAATCGGCAATGAGCCGGGTGAGCGGCGATCACTCGGCGCCGGGCGCTAGCAGCGCCGCGGCGCTCTTCGCGGTGTTGACGGTCGCCGGTTTGATCCTGGCGGGGCTGGGCTGGCTGGTGTTTGGCTATGTGCAACAGCGGCGACGCCACAGTACACGAGGGTTGTTTTTGGCGCTATGCCAGTTGCACGGCCTGGGGGCTCCGCAGCGCCGAGTATTGCAAGAGTTGGCCCGGCAGGGGGACTTGAACGAGCCAGCGCACTTGTTCCTAGCGCCAGAGCGCTTCGACGCGCGGCAATTGCCGGCCGACTTCGCGGCGCGCCACGGGGCGGAACTGCGCGCCCTGCAGGCGCGGCTGTTTCCGTAGCAAGCAGCTATCCATCGGGTGAAGCAAGCATCGGGGCTATCTTCACCCCGCTCCGCCCGCGCAACTTGAGCCGCTACTTCGAACCCGCGTCGTCGAAGGCGCTACTGGTGGGATGCTTGGTTTCGGCCTCGCGCGGATAGCGCTTACGGAAGTGATCGGTCGTGATGCCCGACGAGGTACGCACGCCGCCATCGGGGATGGGGGCGGTGAAGTCGCGATGTTGATCGCTGCCGAAGCGAAGCACCTTGTTGGTGTTCTTCCAGCCGATGTGATCGAGGAACTTGGACATGGGCAGGACTTCGACCCCCAGTTCTTGCGCGCGGGCTTTGATGGCGCCGAGTTTGGAGACGATGTTTTCTTTTTCGTCGCCGACCACGAGAAAGCGAGTTTCAATGGTCATGGCGCCGGTCTCATTGCCTTGGTCGTCGAGCTCGGCGTCGATGATGCCGCCATTCATGCTGACCAGTTCTTGGATGATCTGGCGGTCGCTGTGGTCGTCGCCGTCGATGTCGAAGAAGCCGGCCAGGGCAAAGCGCTCGGGGCGCCCAGGCTGCCAGAGGGGGCTGTAGATTTCGTCGCCGGTGACGATGGGATCGTCGGTTTTGTCTTCGAGGATGCGGGCCTCCGCCAGGTGCGGGCCCAGCACGCGGGTGACCTCAATGGCGCCCTTGCGCTTGGCGCGGGCCACGCCGTTGTTGTCGAGGCCATAGACGCTAAAGGTCACCTGGCGGCGGAGGGCGTCGGCCTGGCCGACGTTGATCCACACCACGCCGGTGTGTTGATCGATCTTGCGGATGCGACCATCGGCCACGCCCGGCGTCTCGCCGCGCAGTTCGGCGATTTGTTCGTTGCGTTTCTTGATTTCCTGGTTTTTGAAGTTGACGTCCTGCTTGGATTTGGACACATGCTGGTCAAACTCTTGCTGCGTGGAGGTGAGCAGTGTCTTGGTCTTTTGCGATTCTTGATGGGCCGCGTCGCGCTGCTGTTCGAGTCCGGCGCGGGCCTCGTCGTACTTGGATCGCATGTCGGCCAGTTCGGTGCGGGTCTTGTCCAACTCAGCGCGATGTTCGGCGATTTGTTTGTCTTTGGCGGCCTCGCGCGCTTCGTTGCGGTCTTTGAGGCTTTGGACCTCTTCGTGCGAAACGCGGAGGTTGTTCTGCGCGTCGCCCAAGGAAGCGGCGGTTTGCTCCAGCGCGGCTCGATAGTTGCGCTGCGCCTGCGGCAGCGTGGCGGCGAAGCGCTCCCAATCGGCGCCGGCCGCCTTCTCGATCTCGGCGGTGCTGGTCGACTGCTCAAAGCCCATCCATTGCTTGAGCTTGTCGATGTCTTCGCCGGCGGTGCGCAGCGCTTGCTGCGAGTTTTGGTTGTCCGCCTTGTCTTTCTCTGACTGGGCGAACACCGTCTTGTACTTATTGAAGAAGACGAACATGCCGACCGTGGTCATGATCCAGAGGATCAAAAGAGACACCACGGCGATTTGATAGCCTTGATTCTCGCGGCGAGCCATCGTTGCGTGTTCCGAACTATGCCAAGTGGGAAGGCGGTTTCATTCGCGGGCCCAAACGGGGCGGACCCTAGCCCGATTTTAGACAAGATCGCGACTGGCGGCGTGTGGCGACCGCCAAGATGAGCCGAAGGGCGGGGGTTGAGGAAAAGGCCACCCGGGCGATAGGCCGCCAGCGTCTGGGGGCGTCTGGTTCCATGCTAGATGGGGCGAACTGGCGGGTCAACGAAAAAGAAAACCATGTCCACGGCAAGAGTTAGCTTCGCCCAGGCGATGCAATCGGCGCGAACGGCAAATTCGGATTTCGGCGGTAGTTTGCTTGCGAAGGACCGGCGGCGCCGTAGATTGAACCCTGGCGCGCCCGCCGACCAGTTACGCAGCGTTACTGCGGTCACCTTCGCAAACCAATTGGCCGGCGGCGGTATCGCGCCCATCTCATCTTCAGTCAACCGAAGGATCGAGGCGCCATGAGTGTTGTAGGAGTGTTGCCCGTGGCGGACGTGCAGATCACCCCGGTGCGCACCGCGGGGGAGATGAGGCAATTCATCGACCTGCCGTGGCGGCTTTATGAGGGAGAGCCGAATTGGGCGCCGCCGCTGAAGAGCGAGGTGCGCCATCTGCTCGATCGCGAGCGCCACCCGTTTTGGCAATTCTCGGAGCGCGAACTGTTTCTCGCGATGCGCGGTAATCAAGCGGTGGGCCGCATCGTGGCGCATGTCGATCGCAACTACAACGAGTTTCACAACGAGCGGATGGGGGCGTGGGGGTTTTTTGAATCGATCGACGACCAGCGTGTGGCCAGCAGCTTGTTCGGCGCGGCGGAGCAGTGGGCGCGCGATCGCGGCATGGACTTTTTGCGCGGGCCGTTGAACCCGTCGACCAACTACGAAATTGGCATGTTGATCGACGGCTACCAATATCCCCCTTGCGTCATGATGCCGTACAACCCGCGCTACTACGTGGATTTGGCCGAGAACCACGGCCTGGTGAAGGAAAAAGACCTGATCTCGTTATTGCTGGAACCGCAGAACGCGCCGGCGGAGCGCGTGGGCCGATTGGCGGCGCGCATCCGCCGGAACAACAACATTTCGATTCGCGCGGCGAAGAAGAAAGATTTTCATAGCGAGTTGGCGCTGATCAAAGAGATTTATCACGCCACATGGTCGAAGAGTTGGGGATTCGTCCCAATGACCGACGCCGAGATGGACCAGATGGGCGAGACGCTACTGCGGATCATCGACCCCGACCTGGTGCTATTTGTTTACTTCCATGGCGAGCCGGTGGGCATTTGCGTCATCATCCCCGACATCAATCCGCTGCTGAAGCGCTTCAACGGCAAGGTCGGCGTGCTGGGGCTGCTCACTTATTGGCGCTACCGCCACGAGGTTTGCGGGCTGCGGGCGATCCTGTTTGGCTTCAAGCAAGAGGCGCAGAAGGTGGGCTTGCCGCTGGTGGTGTTCGACCACTTGAACCACTTGTTGCGCGAGAAGAAGCATTACAAGTATCTGGAGCTGGGCTGGAACCTGGAAGACAACGAAAACATCAACCGCTTCGACGCCGAGATCGGCGGCCGACCGTACAAGCGCTATCGCATCTTCCGCAAAGATCTGTAAGCGCCAGCCGTGCGCCACAGAAAATCAAAAGCCCTGGGAAGCGACCCTCCCAGGGCTTTTTTAGTCGGTTGATTGACCGCTGAACGCGCAAGCGGCGCTGCGCTTACAGCGTCCAGCCAGAGCGATACTCGGTGCGGACGTACTGGGCCGCCTCGGGGCAATTGGTGGCCTCGAGCTTTTCGGCGTCCCAGAGAATCTTCTTGCCGACGCGCAGCGCCACGTTGCCGAGCAAGATGGCCTCGGTCATGTTGGCGGCGTAGTCGAAGTTCGACATGGCGGGCGGACCTCCCTTGCAGGCCGCAATGAACTCTTGCATGTGGCCGTTGTCGCCATCGTCGGCCAGGCGCGGCAAGCTGGGCTCGGGCGCCTTGTAGTCCTTGAAGTCGGCCTCCGGCAACAATTGATGCGCGGCGCCGTAGTCGTTTGGCGAGAAGAACACCCCTTTCTCGCCGACGAGCAACAGCCCACTGTCGGAGAGCTTATGCCCGTGCGACAGCTCGGCCGGCGGCAGGTTGCTCTTGTCGTACCAGAACATGGTGACCGCCTGTCGATCGCCGCTGGCGGGAAACTCGAAGCGAATCTTGCTCTGCTTGGGTGGCGAGACATCGGTGCCGGAGCCATCGCTTTCGGCCTCGATGCTGGTGGGCTGGGTCAGCTTGAGGGCCATGAACGCCAGGTTGGCGGTATGGCAGGCCATGTCGCCGAGCGCGCCGGTGCCAAAATCCCAGAAACCGCGCCACGAGAAGGGAACGTAGCGCTTGCTATACGCCTGCTCTGGCGCGGGGCCGAGCCACAGATTCCAATCGACATGCGCCGGCACTTGATCGGCCGGCGGCCGCTCGACGCCTTGCGGCCAGATAGGGCGATTCGTCCAAACGTGAATCTCCTTCACCGGGCCGATGGCGCCCGACTGCAATACCTCGACACCTTGGCGGAAGCCGCTGCTGGCCGTCCCTTGGTTGCCCATCTGGGTGGCCACCTTGTACTCGCGAGCCAGGTCGCGCAGGGTGCGGGCTTCGTAGACGGTATGGGTGAGCGGCTTCTGGCAGTAGACATGCTTGCCGAGTCGAATGGCCATGGCCGCGGCTGGCGCATGGGTGTGATCGGGCGTGCTCACCACCACGGCGTCGATCGACTTCTCTTTTTCGAGCATCTCGCGAAAGTCTTTGTAGCGTTTGGCATCGGGGAACTTTTTGAACGACGCCGCGCCGCGATGATCGTCGACGTCGCAAAGCGCGACGATGTTTTGCGAGCCGGCGTGCTCGGTATCGCTCTGACCTTTGCCGCCGCAACCGACCACGGCGATGTTGAGTTTTTCATTGGCCGATCGGCTCAACGCGGGGGTCGTGCCGCCAGCGACGAAGTAACCAGCGCCGGCCAGCGCGCTGGCCTTGAGAAAATCGCGACGAGGTTGTCGACTCACAGATGGGCTCCTTTCGATATTCCGTGGCAATGCGGCGGGGCGTCCCGCCGCTAAGATGTAGCGTGACGTCGGTGAGACAGGATGGCGCGCCGCATGGCGCGATGCAAGCCTTTGGGTCGCGCGGCGAACCAACGGCGGGCGTCAAATATTTCTCAAAATTGGCGACATTTTGTTGCGAACCCCCCAAGAAGCGTTACGTACAAATACGGGTGTTGGGAACGAACAGAGAGGGAGGAGAATGTAATGGAACGGGCGACGTTCGCGGCGGGCTGTTTTTGGGGAGTTGAGGCGGCGTTTCGAAGCGTGCCGGGCGTGCTGAGCACGGCCGTAGGCTACACCGGGGGCGACCTCAAAGACCCCACCTACGAGCAAGTGTGCGGCGATGACACGGGCCACGCCGAGGCGGTGGACGTGGAGTACGATCCGGCGCATGTCAGCTACGGGCAGTTGCTGGATGTGTTTTGGGCCAGCCACGATCCGACGCAGCTCAATCGGCAGGGGCCAGACTACGGATCGCAGTACCGCTCGGCGATTTTTTATCACAGCGATGCGCAGCGCCTGGCGGCGCAGACCGCCAAGAGCGCGCTGGACGCCAGTGGCAAATTGCGCCGCGCGGTGGTCACCGAGATCGCGCCGGCCTGCGAATTTTGGCGGGCCGAGGAATACCACCAGCAGTATTTGGAAAAGCGCGGCATGGCCAGTTGCCATGTGCGCTAGCGCAGGGCGCGCAGGCGACAATTGGCAAGCTGGGGGGTTGCGCGGCGCTTAGTTCGTGCCAGGCGCCAACCAGTTGAGTGGTCGGCGAGTGACGGCTGGCGTGGCGGGAGTAACGGGGCGCTGCGCCACCGTCCTGGTGGGCGGTTGCGGCAAACCGCTGTCGGCCAGCGATGTGGTCCCGCCGGCGCTTTGTCGCTCTTGCTCCAGCGCCAATTGACGCAGCAGTTCGGGCGAGGCGCGATCGAGCACCACGATCTGGCTGCGGCCGTGCGGATCTTGCGGATCCCGGATCACGCAGACCAGTTCGGCGCCTTGGTGTTGGGCCAGCGCGGCTTGCTCGTGCGGGCCCAGCGGCGATGCGCTGCTGGTGAGCGGCATGCCCGCCGGGATGGCGCGCGGCATGCGATCGGGCATTTGCGGCGAGCGGATATCGACCAGCTCTCCGAGCGGCGCGATGCCGGGCTGCGACTGCTGCGCGAGCGCGGCCCCACGATTTTGATAGACGGCGCTCAAGCCTTCGTGATCGAGCAGTTGATGCACGGAGGCGACGGCGGCAAACAGACCTTCGTCGTCGCTGGGGTCGGCGGCGTTGCAAACGCCGATCACCAGCCCATCGGCGTTGAACAGGCCGCCACCGCTGCGCCCCTGTACTGGCTGGCCGGCGACTTCGACGTTGGGCGGACCAAGGTACTTGTCGATGGAGGCGACGTGACTGATTCGCGCCGAGGCGTCGGCCCCGTTGTCGCAGCCGACGCTGACGACCG
Organism: Pirellulales bacterium; assembly: GCA_019694455.1. Taxonomy (NCBI): domain Bacteria; kingdom Pseudomonadati; phylum Planctomycetota; class Planctomycetia; order Pirellulales; species Pirellulales bacterium. The sequence goes on along the minus strand of JAIBBY010000024.1, from coordinate 48,987 downwards.
GATCGCCGCGCTGGACTCGGTGGCCGGCTGGCGCCACCTGGGCGACGCGCACCGGCACGCCGGGCCGAAAGCTGACGAGTCCCACGTCGGGCAGATCGTTGCCGTCGAAGTAACCGACGACTTGCCCTTCTAGTCCTTGCGGCGCGCCGGGGCCGAACAGATCGACCGTGATGCGCCCCTTGCCTTTTGAGTCACGAAAGATGTGCCCGCAGGTCAGGACCAGCGCCTGGTCGCCCCGCACATCGACGATGGTGCCGCTGCCAAAGGAGTTGCCGGTGGCGTCTTCGATCTTCAGCCGCACGCTGGATGCGACGAGTTGTTGCGGATCGACGCGCAAGGCGCTGGCATTGGGCGCGGTGGGCGCCGCCGGCGCGGCGTGCGGCGCGGCCAACGGAGCGGCGGCCGTCTGCTGTGGCAAAGCCAGCGACGGGGCCGGTTGCGCCGCCGGACGCACGGGCGATGCGCCGCCACCGGGCAGAAAATCGTCGAGACGCCGATGGCCGAGGCCAGCGGGGTTGGCGGTCGGCGGCGGGGGAAGCGTGGCCAGGCTGGGCGGCTGTTGTGCTACGGGCGCGCCGTTGTCGATGGCGCCCGCCGGCCCAACGCCCCCCTTGGCCAGCATGCGTTTGAGGCTGTCGATGCTGGCGGCGCCTTCCATGCGGTCGACTTCGCGGCCATCGACCAGCAGGACGAAGCAGGGAATGCCGGTCACGCGATATTGCGCGGCGAGCTGTTTATCGTGATCGATGTTGACCTTGCGGACTGGGTAGCCGAGTCCGCCAAGCTGATCGACCACCGGGCCCATCTGTTGGCAAGGGCCACACCAGTCGGCATAGAAATCAAGCAAGACGGTGTCGCCCGCGCCAAGCGTGGCGAGGGCGACCAAGGCCGCTGGCAGCGAGATCATGCTTCCCTCCTTGGAAGTGGTATCGGCAACCATCGTGGTTGCCGGTTCCCGCGGGCGGTCGACTGGCGCAACCGTCACCCGCGGGGGACGATTGGACAGTCAGCGGGGCCGACCGAGGGTTTGTCTGTCGAGCGCTGGGGCGCCTGGCGACGGCGGATTGCAGGGTGCGCTGGGCGCCGTCGCCAAAAACTTTCGGGTCAAAAGTGGGCGGCATCTTGGTCGAGGGGTGCAAATCTTACAATCCCAAATGGCCCGCAAGCGGCGTGTTTTTCTGGTTCGATTGGCGACCCGCGCCCGCCGTGCAATCGTTTGACATCAACTACTTGCGCGCTGGCGATCTCGACGCGAGACGGCAAAACAAGCAGCGCGGCGGCCGGGAAGGAGCAGATGCCGTGCCGCGCGCGGCAAGCGGTGTCAGCGCGGTGAGGCCGATTCGCTACAATTTGCGGTTTGTGTTCGTGCCGCGAAGCGTGCGGGATTCCAATGCCTGCGCTGCTGGCGCCGCGAGTGGCGAACGAATCCGAGAACTTGATTGTCCGCCATTAGACTGCTCATCAGGGAAGCAATATGCCAGTTGGCAAGTTCTATCTCACGACCGCGATTGATTACCCCAACAGCCGGCCGCATATCGGCACCGCCTTCGAAAAGATCGGCGCCGACGTGCAGGCCCGCTATCGGCGGCAGCAGGGGCTCGACGTTCGCTTTCTGATGGGCAACGACGAGAACACCATCAAGGTGGTCGAGCGGGCGGAGCAACTGGGCCAGTCGCCCAAGCCGTATGTCGACGACATGGCGCGCCAGTTCAAGGAAGTTTGGGGGGCGCTGGACATCTCGCTCGACGACTTCATCCAGACTAGCGAGGAGCGGCACCGCATCGGCTGTCAAAAGTTCATCCAGCGGGTGTACGACGCGGGAGACATCTACAAGAAGAACTACCAGGCGCTGTACTGCGAAGGTTGCGAGGAGTTCAAGACCGAGAGTTCGTTGACCGCCGAGGGACGCTGCGCGAACCATCCCAACCGCGCGCTCAAGCGAGTGGAGGAGGAGAACTACTTCTTTCGCTTGTCGAAGTATGGCGAGCGACTGTTGGCGCTGTACGACGAGCGGCCCGATTTCATTCAGCCGGAGTCGCGGCGCAACGAGATCGTGAGCTTGGTGCGCGGCGGTCTGGAAGACGTGTCGATCAGCCGGCGCAACTTCACCTGGGGGATCGACGTGCCGTGGGACGCCGAGCACAAGATTTATGTGTGGTTCGACGCGCTACTCAACTACATCACCGGCGTGGGGTATGGAACCGACGAGGCGTTGTTCAACCGCTACTGGCCGGCCGACATGCACTTTATCGGCAAGGACATCACGCGGTTTCACTGCGCGCTGTGGCCCGCCATGTTGTGGAGCGCGGGGGTCGAGTTGCCGCGCAAGGTATTCGCCCACGGCTTTGTGTACATCAAGAACGAGGCCACCGACGAGGCGCAAAAGATCTCCAAATCGCTGGGCAACGTGATCGAGCCGATGGACATTGTGCGCGAGTTTTCGAGCGACGCCTTTCGCTACTACTTCATGCGGGAGTGCCCGTTTGGCGGCGATGGCGAATTCAGCTTCGCGCGGTTCGCCGCCAGCTACAACAGCGACCTGGCCAACAACCTGGGCAACCTGTTCAGCCGCACGTTGTCGATGGCGCAGCGTTACTTCGATGGCCGACTGGCGGGCTCGCGCGAGATAGCGCCGGACGAAGTGTTTCGGAGCGTCAACCTGGGCGACGTGGCGCGTGGCGTGGCGGCCGACATCGAAAGCTGCCGTTACTCGGCGGCGCTGGAGACCATTTGGCGCGAGGTGCTCGACAGCGGCAATCGCTACATCGAGGAGACGCGGCCGTGGCTGCTGGCGAACCCCGCCAAGCCGGAACACGACATGGAGGCGTGCCGGCGCGTGCTGGTCAATCTGGCCGAGGCGCTGCGCGTGGCCGCGATTTTGATTCGGCCGTTTCTGCCGCGCGCGGCGGAAACGATCTACGCGGGCTTTAATTTTGCGGCGCCATGGAGCGAGGCCAACTACACTCAGATCGCCAATCGGCCCGTGGCGAGCGACGATCTGCGCGTGACGGCGCCGCTTTCCGCCGATGGCAAGGTGGCGCCGCTATTTCCCAAGATCGAACCGGCGAAGAAGTAGCAGCCGGCTCATGTAGAACCAGAACAAGACCATGCCTAGAAGCTCAACACGACTTCTGCAGTTCGTTGTTGTGCTCATCGGCATCGGCGCGCTGGTCTTTTTGCTTGGGGAGCCGCACATCGAGGGCAGGAACCAACAAGCGACGCCGTTTGAAATCTATTTCAACGACCCGTTCCTGGCGTATGCGTATGCCGCCTCCAGCGCGTTTTTCGTGGCGCTCTATCAGGCATTTCAGGTGTTAGGGCACGCCGGGCAGAACAGGCTTTTCTCGCCAGAAGTCGTGAACGCCTTTCGCACGATAAAATACTGCGCGATCGCCAGTGTTGGCTTCGTTGCGGGCAGCGTGGTTTTCATGCCGTTTGGCGACCCGGACGACCGGCCGCAGGGAATTGTTATGCGCCTCGTTGTGACCGTCGCTTGGATCGTGGTCGGCGTGGCCGCCGCGAAGTGTGAACGGGCGTTTCGAAACGCCACCCCTTGGCAAGCGCGGTGACCGTTACTTCGTCGTCACGCCCAGTTCGCGCACCAGGAAGGCCAATATGTCGGCGGCCTCCTCGATCAACTTGGCGGTTGGCTTGCCAGCGCCGTGACCGGCCTTGGTGTCGATGCGGATCAAGACCGGCTCGGGCCCTCCTTGGGCGGCCTGCAGCGCCGCGGCGAACTTGAAGCTGTGCGCCGGCACCACGCGATCGTCGTGGTCGGCGGTTGTGATGAGCGTGGCGGGGTAGCGCTCGCCGGGCTTGATGTTGTGCAGCGGCGAATAGGCGCGCAGCGCGGCGAACTCTTCGGGATTTTCGGCGGAGCCGTAGTCCGACACCCAGGCCCAGCCGATGGTGAACTTGTGGAAGCGGAGCATATCGAGCACGCCGACGCCGGGCAGCGTGGCGCCAAACAGATCGGGGCGCTGCGTGAGGCAAGCGCCGACGAGCAGGCCGCCGTTCGAGCGGCCGCTGATGGCCAACCGGTCGCGGGTGGTGTAGCCCTCGGCGATCAGATACTCGGCCGCGGCGATGAAGTCGTCGAAGACGTTTTGCTTGTTGAGCTTCATGCCGGCCTCGTGCCACTGGCGGCCATATTCGCCGCCACCGCGCAGGCTGGGGACAGCGAAGATGCCTCCTTGTTCCATCCAGACCAGATTGGAGACCGAAAAGCTCGGTGTGAGCGAGATGTTGAAGCCGCCATAACCATAGAGCAAGGTGGGCGTTTGGCCGGCCTTCTCCAGGCCGCGCTTGTGGCTGATGAACATCGGCACGCGCGTGCCGTCCTTGCTTTGGTAGAAGACCTGGCTGGTGACGTAATCTTCTGGATTGAAGGCGAGTTGGGGCCGATGCACAAGCTGGCTGGCGCCGCGATCGAAGTCGTAGCGGTAAATGGCGGCTGGCGTGTTGAAGCTGGTGTAGGCGTAGAACGTCTCTCGGTCGGCGCGCTGGCCGGTGAAGCCGGTGGCCGTGCCGATGCCCGGCAGGTCCAGCTCGCGCTCGAGTTGGCCATTGATGTCGAACAGCTTGATTTGGCTGTGGGCGTCGCGCAGGTAGGCCGCGACGAAGCGATCTCCCACCAGACTAACTCCTTCCAGCACCTCGGCCGCCTCGGGGATGACCTCGCGCCAACTGTCGCGGGCCGGTCGATTGAGGTCGATTTCGATCACGCGGTAGCGCGGGGCGTCGAGGTCGGTGAGAAACCAGAAACGCGTGGCTTCGTTGCCGAGATACAGATACTGCGCGTCGAATTCCTTGAGCAGTTCGATCACCTGCCCTTGATAGTCGGGGCCTTGTTGGCCGGTGAAGCCGGCGAGCGGTAGGTAGAAGAGGTCGTTCTTGCGGGCGGTGCCGCGGTTAACGCTGATCACCAGGTACTGGCCATCGTCGCTCACCTGCCCGGAGAAGCCCCATTCTTTTTCATCGCGCCGTTGGTAAATCAGCGGATCGTCGGACTGCGGAGTGCCGAGGCGATGGTAGTACAGCTTTTGATGGAAGTTGGCGCCGACGAACTTGTTTTCCTCGTCGGGCTGGTCGTAGCGGCTGTAGAAGAAGCCGGCGTTGTCCTTGGTCCAGGAAGCGTCGGAGAACTTGACCCACTCGACGAGGTCGGGGGTGTCTTCGGCGGTGTCGACGCTGCGCACCTTCCAGGTTTGCCAATCGGAGCCGGCGCTGGAAAGCCCGTAGGCGAGCCATTTGCCGTCGTCGGAGAGGGCATAACCCGAGAGGGCCACCGTGCCATCGGCCGAGAGCGTGTTGGGGTCCAACAGTTCGCGGACTTGTTGCAATTGGCCGTCGGGACTCAGATGCTCGGCAACGTAGAGCACGCTCTGGTTCTGCAGGCCGTCGTTTTTGGAGAACAGGTAGCGTCCGCCGCGCTCGACCGGCACGCCGTAGCGTTCAAAATCCCACAGTTCGGTGAGCCGCGCGCGCAGCGCGTCGCGCTGCGGAATTTGCTCCAGATAATGATGCGTGATCTGGTTCTCGGCCTCGATCCACTCGCGCGTTTCCGGGCTGTCTGGGTCTTCGAGCCAGCGATAGGGGTCGGCGACGGCCACGCCGTGGTAGTGATCGACCTGATCGGCGCGGCGCGCTTGGGGATAGTCAAGCGGGCTGGGGGTTTGGGCTCGCGCGCTGGAGATGACGCACATACCAACAACGATCCTTGCTAGCGCGAAGCGCGATTGCCGCATGATGATTGGTCCTTGGAGCAATGGATAAACTCTCGACTGCCCGACGCACACGAATTCTAGTGGCCGCCGGGGCGGGGAGGGAACCGGCCTAGTTGGTCCGCTGCTGGAGCGCGGGGGCCACGCGCTGGGCGACCAGCCGCGCCAGTTCCTGGCAGCCCGCCTCGCTCAAGTGGTAATCGTCGTAGAAGTAGGCGCCTTCGCCGCTCATGCTGGTCGCCGCGTCGACGAGCGGGGTACCGGATTCCTGGGCCACGGCGATCAGTCGCAGGTTGAAGCGGTCGATGTTCTCACGCAGATTTCGTGGCAATAGCTGCTTCCACTTGCGCGGCGCGGGCGTCACGCGGCCCAGCGCCAACCGCTGCTGGAGAATCGGGTTGAGAAAGTCGTCCCACAGCGTGGGCTGCGTGACCAGGACCAACGACACACCTCGCGACTGGGCCGTGGCCACCAACTGGCGCAGCCGCGCGGCATAGGCGTCGAGCGCGGCGGGGATGTTGTAGCCGGGCGGCGGCGCAAACTCGCGTGAGCGGCGCTTGGCCGTGTAATTGCGGCCATCGAAGTCGACCACCAGCCCCTTGCGCAGTCGCACGTTCCAGATTTCCTTGACCAGACTCAAGGCTCGCGTGTCGATCCACCACGGCGGTGGCGCGGCGCCCGCATCGAGGCCCAGCAACGTGCGGACCAGATCGCCCACCCCGACCAAGACGACCACGCAATCGACTTCTTCGACTAGCGGTGACTCGCGGAGAAAGCGCAGGTGCTGACCGCTGGCGTACTCGCTAACGGCGGCGGCGCCGGTCCACACGGGTCGCTGCAACTGTTGCGACAGGTCGGCGCCCAATTGGGCAGGCCACGCTTCATCGTCGTCGAGAAAGAGGCACTCGGTCGTGCTGCCGCCCAGGCACAAGACGCGCAGCGCCTTGTCGCGCGCGGGCCAGGCGGCGCCGCGCACGCCTTGCGCGTTGATGGCGCTGGTCGCGCCCCCCGTCACGCCCGGAAAGGAAGTGTAGTCGGGATCGAACTGGAAACGGGCGAGCGGCGGCCGCAGGTGGAACGGCGCGGTGGGGAGCCAAAAGCGGAGGGCCGCATCGCCGATGGCCGCCGCCACGAGAGTCGTCGTACTGGCCAGCCATAATTGGCCGGCCCGGCGCGCCAACCAGCGGCGATAGCCGGCAAACACCAGCGGCAGGGCTAGTGCCACTACGGCCGCCGCGAACAAATATGGCAGCTTGCCGAACGTGCCCTCGCTGGCGGCGGACCAGCCGCGCGCGCGAGCCAGCGCGGTGTCGGCAAGCAACAAGAGCGGCAGCAGCGCCAATCCCAAATACCCCACCAGCGCGCGGCGAAACAGCGGTGGCCCAGCGGCGACCAATGTCGCGGGCGCGGATGGCTGCGTCAGGGTCCGACTCACACGGGTCTCCGGGTAGTCCGCGCTAGGCCAAAAGGTCGTGCATCACGTTGCCATACACGTCGGTCAAGCGATAGTCGCGACCACCGTGGCGAAACGTCAGTTGCGTATGATCGATCCCCAATAGGTGCAGAATCGTCGCATGCAGATCATGCACATGCACCGGATTTTCGACCGCGTGGTAGCCGTATTCGTCGGTGGCGCCGTACACCAGCCCGCGCTGCGCGCCGCCGCCGGCCAGCCACATAGTGAAGCCAAAGGGGTTGTGTTCGCGACCGGGATCTTTGCCTTCTTGAAATTCCGCCGTGGCGGTGCGGCCAAACTCGCCTCCCCAGATCACCAGCGTTTCGTCGAGCAGGCCCCGCGCTTTCAAGTCTTTGAGCAACCCGGCAATGGGTTTGTCGGTCGCCTGGCAATTGTAGGTCAGGCCAACCTTGAGGTTGCTGTGCTGGTCCCAACGATCGGCCTCGGGGACCACGGGGGCGATCAAATTGATGAACCGCACACCTTTTTCCACCATCTTGCGGGCGAGCAGACACTCGATGCCAAACGCGCGGGTGGCCGCGTCGTCGATGCCGTACAGCGATTGCGTGGCCGCGCTCTCGTCGCTGTAGTCGATCAGCTTGGGCAGCGAGCTTTGCAGTCGATAGGCCATTTCGTAATTGGCGACACTGCTCTCCAGCTCGCTGCTGGCGCCAAGTTCACTGGCGGCGAATTGATTGAGTCGCGCTAGCACCGGCAATTTCGCTTTTTGCAACGCGTCGGTGGCTTCCCAGCGCTGGATGTCTCCAAACGGCTGTTTGTCGAGCGGAGAAAACAGCGTGCATTGATGCTTGGCCGGTAAGAAGCCATTGCCGAGCGAGCCGACCCCCACATGCGGCAACTCGCCACCGTGCATGACGACGTAGCCGGGCAAGTCGCTGGCCTCGCTGCCCAAGGCGTAATGGATCCACGAGCCCATGCTGGGCCGTCCGGAAAGAGCGCTGCCGGTGGCCATCATCAGCGTGGCCGAACCATGCTCCACATTGTCGGCCACCATGGAGCGGATGATGGTCATATCGTCGACGCAGGTGGCCACGTGCGGAAACAACTCGCTCACGTCGGCGCCGCACTGGCCATAGCGCTGAAACTTGAAAGGGGACTTGAGCACCGTGTTGCTGGCCAGCCGATTGACGATTTTGATCTTGATAGGCTGCCCATGCTCGCGCGTCAGTCGCGGCTTGGGATCGAAGGTGTCCATCTGCGACGGGCCGCCGTCCATGAACAAGAAGATGACGCTCTTGGCCTTTTTGCGCGGGGCGTGCGCCAGCGGCGCCGGCGCGGCGGCGGGACGATCGCAGCCCGACATCAGGCTCAGTAGCGCCAGCCCGCCGAAGCCGTGCGCCCACTCGAAGAGCAATTTGCGGCGATGGAAGGTGTCTTGCTCAAACATAAATTTGCGGCGGGGTTAACGAACGAAGATGAACTCGCCGAGGTTGAACACCAGGTGGCAAAAGTCGATCCAGGCGTCGCGCTCGGCGGCGGCCGATCCGGCGGCCACCTGGCGGGCGGTTTGGTCGGCAACGAAGGCGAGCGCCGTGGCGCGCTCCTCCTCCATTGGCAGTCGGCCCAAAGCCCGCTCGTATACCTGATCCACGCGCTCGGCGGGAGACAACGAAGTGGCATGCAGGCTGGCTCCCCAGCGCTGAGCCTCCGCGGCGACCAGCGAGTCGTTGAGCAAGTTCAACGATTGGAGGGGAGTGATCGAAACAGCCCGCTGGCCAACGCAGCCTGATGGCTCGGGGAAATCGAAGACTTCGAGCATCTTGGGGACGAAGTTGCGGCGCACCTCTAGGTAGATGGTTCGCCGCGGCGTCTGCTCGGCGGCGGTGTGCGTGGGCGCAACGTAGGTGCGTCGCGCGTCGTTCTCGATGCGCGGCGCCAAGCTGACGCTGGGTCCGCCGACTTCGAGCCGCAGCGCGCCGGTGGAAGCGAAGATCGCGTCGCGCACACATTCGGCCTCCAGCCGGCGAATGGGCATGTGGCTGAGCCAACGATTGTCGGGATCGCGCTCGCGCGCCGCGGCGCTGGCGGCGCTCGACTGTTGATAGGCGCTCGACAACAGCAACTCGCGATGCAACGACTTCAGCGACCAGCCCGATGCGATGAATCGAGTCGCCAGATAGTCGAGCAGTTCCGGATGCGTGGGAGGCTCGCCGCGATGGCCAAAGTCGTCGGGCGTGGCCACGATGCCGCGGCCAAAATGCCGCTGCCAAACGCGATTGACGATCACGCGCGGCGTGAGCGGATTGTCAGCGGCCGACATCCATGCGGCGAGTTCGCGTCGGCCACTGCCGGAAGCGACCGCGGGGCCTGGGCCAGATACCGCCAGCAGATAGCCGCGCGGCGCCATGGCGCCGGGTCGATGCGCGTCGCCGCGCAGGTGGATCGTCGCATCGCGCGGCTCGGCCTCGGCGCTGGTGATCGCCAGCGCTGACGCCTCGACCTCGGCTGACAACTTCTGATGCCGCTCGCGAAGCCGGGCAAGTTGGGCGCGATCCGCCTCTGGCAGGGACGCCTCGGCGTCGGTCAGCGAACCCAGCAACGAATTGTCGGATAGCGCCCAGGCCAGCAACTCGTTGCGCTCCGAATACTCAAAACCTTCGCGCGTCCAGCGCAAGGCGGCGGGCTCGGGTTGCCCCTCGGGCGCGGCGAGGTAGCGGTCGAGTTCACTGCGCCATTCGGTCAAGGCGTTGACGATCGCGGTTTGGTAACCCGTGGCCAAGTCGATTGACTGGCGGCAGGCGGGATCGGTCAAGACGCGCAGCACGGCGTCATTGACCATCAGCGCATCGGGGGCCGCGCCGCTATCGGGTCCGGGATCGATCAGGCAAAAATGGTCGGCCATGATGTGCCCCCACTCGTCCTGCGCGTCGTCGACCAATTCGACGCAAACTTCGCGCCCCTTGAATGGCATGAGCGAAAAAACCTGGGGACGGAACACATGGTCGTTCTCGCCGGTGTAGGTGCTGCCATCGTCTTGATGCAACACCTGGCTGTGAATGATGAGATTGACGCAGGCGCGTTCCGGGTGATTGCCGCCGGCCAGGAGGAACGCCAGCGACAAGTTGGGGCGATCGACTTTGATGCGCGGGCTGAGCATCGTGCCGGTGAAGGCGTCGCTGCCGGCGTGACTAGAGGCGAAGCCTTTGCCCGCGTAGCCCTGTGCGCCATACGGCTGGCCAAGCTCGGGGCCGCTAGCGAAAGCGGCGCCCGCGACGGTCCAGCCGTCGAAGCCAGCGGAGTTTTCGAACTCGAAGAGGGGGGTGATTTTCGGCGGATTGGCGGGGCGCTGGGCGCGATGGAGCAAGGCGTCTTTGCGATAGCCAAAGACATCATCGGCGCACAATCCCACGCGGGTCCAACTGCCCAACAGCGCATCGGGCTGCGCGGCGGCCTTGGCGAATTCCTCGATCCAGCGCTCGAGCCGCTCGGCGTCGAGCTTGTAGGCGGCGGCGACTTCCGGGATGGGCTTCTTTTTGTCGAACGTGGCCAGAATCAACTCGCGCGTGGCCATGAGATAGTCGCGCACGCGGCGCGCTTCGGCCAGTCGCCGCTCAAATTCGTCTCGGCCACGGCGGGCTTTTTCCAAGAGCGCGTCGATGGCCGCTTGATTCTCGTCAAGCGCCGCCGCGAGTTCGGCCTGGCGACTTTGCACCTGCGGCGTGTCGACGCACGATTGCACGTTGGTCGAGCTGAGGATCACGCCCGCCAGAGAGTAATAGTCAGCCGCCTTGATGGGATCGAACTTATGGTCGTGGCAGCGGGCACAGCCCGTGCTGAGGCCCAGGAAAGCCTTGCCGAGCACATCGATCTGGTCTTCCAACTCGTCGGCCTGCGTGGTGGGCCAATCGGTGGTGTAATTGTGAATCTCTTGAAACCACAATGACGCGGTGGCTTGCGGCGACAGGACGAGCTTGCCGTCGGCGCTGGCGCGCGGATCGGGGAGCAGATCGCCCGCCAAGTGCTCCTGGACGAGCCGATTGAAGGGGAGGTCGGAGTTGAACGCCTCGATCAAATAGTCGCGATAGCGCCAAGCGTTGACCTTTTCTCGATTGCGCTCGTAGCCGTTGGTCTCGGCGTAGCGCATCAGGTCCATCCAGTGTCGCGCCCAGCGTTCGCCATAGTGGGGCGAAGCGAGCAGACGATCGACAACCGTCGCCAGGGCCGTGGGAGATTCGTCGGCCAAAAAGGCGGCAATCTCTTCTGGAGTTGGCGGCAGTCCGACAAGGTCGAAAGTGAGTCGCCGCAGCAGCGTGCGCTTGTCGGCCGGCGCCGCTGGCTCAAGTTGCTCTTGCTCCAATCGCGCCAGCACGAAGCGATCGATCGGCGACTGTGGCCAGGCCGTGTTCTTCACGTCTGGCACGGGGTGATCTTGAATTGGCCTGAGGGACCAGAGGTCTTCCTTGTCGCCAGACAGGTCGGCGGCGATTTCAGCATCGGACGGCCACGGCGCACCGAGCGACACCCAGCGCGATAGGGCGTCGATCTCTTCGTGAGAGAGCTTCGTCTCGGGGGGCATTTGCAGGTCCCCCTCGTGCCGGACGGCGGCGAGCAGCAGACTCTGGTCCGGTTGGCCCGGCACGACGGCAGGGCCGGTTTGCCCACCGCGCAGCATGTTCTCTCGACTGTTGAGCTGGAGTCCCCCTTCGCTTTCGGCGCCCTTGTTGTGGCACTCCAGACAGGAGCGATGCAGCAACGGTCGAATGCGCGACTCGAACAGTTCCAGCCCGGCTGCCTCATTGGGTTCGGCGCCTGCCGCGACTGGCGCGAGCGCGAGCAGCAACGCGACCGAAAGGGGCGCGCCGGCGCGAGCAAATCGTCGCCAGTGTGCAATCGACACGTGTGACCGTGGAGCAAGACGCGTTGCGGGTTGAAGCGAGGCATTGCCCGCGACCGGCAGCGTGGCGCCGGCGGAGACTACCAATCGAATGTAAGCAACAACCCAAGCACAGGCAAGCAGTTAGCTACAATCGGGGGGGGTTCGCTCACACGTCGAGATTGCGCACTTCCAAGGCGTGCGTTTCGATAAACTCTCTGCGGGGTTCGACTTTGTCGCCCATCAAGATGCGAAACAAGTCGTCGGCGGCGGCGGCGTCTTCCATGGTGACTTGCAGCAAAGTGCGCCGGGCCGGGTCGAGCGTGGTGTCGCGCAGCTCCTCGGCGTTCATTTCGCCCAACCCCTTGAAGCGGGTGATCGCCAGCCCTTTTTCGCCCGCATGCCGCACGGCGGACAGCAAGCCGCGCAAGTCTTCTAGCGGAATCACGCTATCGCCGCGGCGCAGGATGTAACGGGGATCCTCGCTGCCGGTGCGCTCTTGGCGAATGAGCGACTGAATGTCGAAGCCTAGGCCGGCAAGCTCCGCCAGCGCGGAGTTGATCGAACGCACCTCATGCAGTTCGACGATGTGGAGCCGGCTGACTGTCTTGTCGGTGGCGCCGTTTTGCTTCGCCGCGTCATGTTCGGCTCGGGGCGTCGGGGCCGGATGCTGGTCGGTGACTTTGGGTTCGACGCCGGTCATCGCTTCTTGATGCGCGACGAGATGATCGAGCTCGTCGCGGGTGTAGAGCCAATGCTCCTGCAAGCCGAGAAAGACGTGATAGACCGGCAGCTTGCCGGTGGCGGGGTCTTGCCGCAGCGCGTGGCGCTTGAGGCTGACGCCGCGGCGCTCGAGGGTGATGACGGCGTCTTCCATCCCGGCCAGAATGCGGCAGAGGTTCTTGATTTCGTCCCCCTCGATGCGGCGACCATCGCCCGGCTCGAAGACGCACTCGGACAAGCCGAGGTCGAGCAGGCGCGTCTTCATCTCCTCGTCGGTCTGCACGTAATAGGTGTCCTTCTTCGACTTCACTCGAAACAGCGGCGGCTGCGCCACGTAGACATGCCCGGCGCGGACGAGATGAAACATCTGCCGATAGAAGAAGGTGAGCAGCAAGGTGCGGATATGCGAGCCGTCGACGTCGGCGTCGGTCATGATGACCACTTTGTTGTAGCGCCTTTTGGAGAGGTCGCTTTCTTCGCCGATGCCGCTGCCGATGGCGGCGATCATGGCGCGCACTTCTTCGTTGGCCAGGACTTTGTCCTCACGCGATTTGTAGGCGTTGATGATCTTGCCGCGCAGCGGCAAGATGGCCTGAAACTCGCGCAGCCGTCCGCCTTCGGCGCTGCCGCCGGCGGAGTCGCCCTCAACCAAATACAACTCGCAGCGCTCGACCTGGCGACTGGTGCAGTCGCGGAGCTTGCCGGGCAGACCGCCGTGCGAGAGCGCTCCCTTGCGCTCGCGAATGAGTTGCCGCGCCTTGCGGGCGCTTTCGCGGGCCTCGGCGGCGAGCATCCCCTTTTTCACAATGATCTGCGCCGACTTTGGATGGCGTTCCAGATAGTCGGACAAGTAATCGCCGACGGCGGAGTTGACGATGCCCTCGACCTCGCCGTTGCCGAGCTTGGTTTTGGTTTGCCCTTCGAATTGCGGTTCGGAGACTTTGACGGAGACGACGGCGGTGAGTCCCTCGCGGAAGTCGTCGCCGGAAGGGGTCAGGTCTTTGAACAGGTTGTTCTTTTTGCCGTAGTTGTTGAGACAGCGGGTAAGGGCGGTGCGAAAGCCGGAGACGTGGGTGCCCCCTTCCACGGTGTTGATGTTGTTGACATAGGAGTGGAAATTTTCGGTGTAGTCGGTGGAGTATTGCAGCGCCACTTCGACCGCCACGCCTTCGAAATCGCCAGCGATATAGATGATGTCGGCATGCGCGGCTTCGCTGGCGCGATTGAGATGCTCGATGAACTGCAGCAATCCGCGCTCGTAGTGGAAGGTTTCGCTCTGGCCCACGCGCTCGTCGCGAAACTCGATGCGCACGCCGCGATTGAGAAACGCCAACTCCTGCAGGCGGCGCTGCAAGGTGCTGTAGTTGAACTTGGTGACCGGAAAGATCTGTCCGTCCGGTTTGAAGGTGACCTTGGTGCCGGTCTTGTCGGTGGCGCCAATGCGGCGAACTTCGGTGAGGGGGACGCCGCGCTCGTATTCTTGCTGGTAAACGTGCGAGTCGCGGCAGACTTCGACCTCGCACCATTCGGAGAGAAAGTTGACCACTTTGGCGCCGACGCCGTGGAGCCCGCCGGAGGTTTGATAGGCGCCTTTTTGAAACTTGCCACCCATCTTCAGGTTGGTCATCACCCCTTCGAGCGTGGAGATGCCCAGGTCGGGATGCGTCTCGACGGGGATGCCGCGTCCGTCGTCCTCGACCGTCACACTGCCGTCGATGTTGATGACCACCGACACGTGTTTGGCGTGGCCGGCCATGGCCTCGTCGATCGAGTTGTCGACGACTTCGTAAACCATGTGATGCAGACCGCGCAGTGTCGTGTCGCCGATGTACATGCTGGGGCGGGCGCGCACGTGCTCCAGGTCGGTCTTGTACTCGATTTGCTCGGCGCCGTATTCGCCTTCGACTTTGCGAATTTCTGGCATGGCGGGCTGATCGGCCGCCTCGTCCTGAGCGCCTGGCGCCGCGGTGTTGTGCTGCGCGGAAGCTGTAGCCGCTGTATTTGACAGCGCTGTGTTCTCAGTGGACGGGTTCTCTGGCGAATCGGCGGTCATGCTAGATCCTTCGCGAACGATTGTGTTTTTGATTCTCGCGGCGCGACCGCGAGAGCGATGTGCTGAGATGGATTAGTTCAGGCGATGCGACCGACGCGCACGCGCAAATCGTGAATCCCTTCGTCGGGAAGTCGCTGTTTGAGTTGGGCGAGCAAGGCCGCCTTCTGAAAACCAACTTCCTGCGCCAACAACGAACTGGCGACAATCACTTCAAGCACGCCGCGGCGCGCCGAGCCCACGCGACTCTGGGACGCCAACAGCGGACCGGCGGCGTCGCGCCAGGCGTTTTCGCAGGCGGCGGCGGCTTGCACGCGCGCAAAGCCGCGCCGAGCCATGAGCTCGCCGAGCAAATCGCCGATGGGTTGGGGTGGTCGTGAGGTCATTTTCTCCCGTGGCAGCGGACGTATCATAGCGCTTTCGCCGCGCCTGTCGTGGTCAATTTGGTTGCGACATGCTAGCGTTCGCGGGCCAGCGGCATGATGACATAGCCATAGCCATCGTCGGTGCTGCAAACCGCGGCGCTCTCGGCGTCCTTGATTTCGATGGTGAACGATTTGGCGGGGTCGAGGACTTTCAAGAAATCAATGACGAACCGCGGATCGAGGGTGATCGACAACTCGCTGCCATCGTAGGCGATGGGCAGTTCGACGCGCGATTGCCCCGCTTCGGCCGCCTTACCGGCGAGCGTCAACTTGCCGTCGCCGAAAGTGAAGTCGACGCCGCGGCTTTCGTCGCTGGTGAGGATGGCGGCCTGCTTGACGGCGGAGAGAAAGGGGCCCACGGCCATTTCGATCCGCGCGGCGCTGTCGCGTTTGGGGAATACGTCGCGCCACTTGGGAAACCGCCCCTCAACCAACCGCGAGGAGATCGTGGTGCGCTCGCTCTTGACCAGCGCCGAGTTGCTCTTGAGCGCCAGTCGAATCTCGCTGTCGGCGTCGCCGAGCGCGCGTTCGATCAGATGCATCGCCTTGGTGGGGATGATGGTGGTCGTGTCGCCGGTCTTGTGGCCGCCGACCGACGCGGCCGGCGCCGACATCATCGCCAGGCGGCGGCCATCGGTGCCGACGGCGGTGATCTTGTCTTCGGTCAACTCGATCAGCACGCCGCCCAACGCATAACGCGTGCTCTCCACGTCGGTGGCAAACACCGTGCGACGAATGAGTTCGCGCAGCAGGCGGGCAGGCAACTCGTGATAAGCCGCTTCGTTGAAGGTGGCGACCGTGGGAAACTCGTCGGGGTTCTCACTCAGCAGGCGAAACTCACTGCGTTCGCCACGCACGAGCGTGCCTTGCGCGTCGGACTCCAAACGCAACGCGGCATCGCCGCTCTCGCGAAGAATTTGATTGAATCGCGAGGTGGGGAGCATGACGCTGCCTGGCGTTTCGATTTGCACGCCGGGCACTTCCACGCGCACGCCAATCTCCAGATCGTTGGCGATCAGCGTGGCCGAATCGCCATGCACTTCCAATTTGACGTTCTGCAAAATGGGCTTGGTGCTCCGCGCGGGAGCGACCGCGCTGGCGGTTTGAAACGCGGGAGCCAGCTTGTCTCGTTCGCACGACACCTTCATGGGTCGAGAACCTTTCTCTTGGGGATTTTTTCTTCTTATTTATTTTTTTGTATTGTCAGCAGCAGTAGTGATTCGCGGTCGCGTGTGTTGGTTCAGCGGCGTCACTCGCCGGGCAAGTTATTTAGCGACAAGCGTTTCTTACGCGACGATCACCCTTTCAGCGTGGTGGATAAACCGTTGTTCGCCTGTTCGCGGCACGACGGCGGCCTGGCGCCAATCAATCGCGTTGATTGATCGCCCCTGGCTCGCTGTTGGCAACCAGTCGCCAGAGCAAACTGTTCGACACATCATCTTCACTTTTTCCACAGGAGGCGGCTCGCGACCTTAGGCGCCGGCGAGCGCTCGTTCGATGGCCGCCACTTGCCGACTCAGTTCCGGGTCGCTGTTTAATCTGCGTTTGGTCTGTTCGCAGGCGTGCATCACGGTGGTATGGTCGCTGCGGCCAAAATGCTGGGCCACGCGTTGCAAGCTGGCGGCGGTCCACTCGCGCGACAGGTACATCGCCACGCCGCGGGCGCGTGCCGTTTGCCGACGGCGACTAACGCCCGCCAGTTCGCCGACGCGCAGGCCAAACTCGCGCGCCACCAGTGTCGCGATGCGCGACAGACTCACGGCGGGTCGCGCCGACGCCAGCGCTTCACTATCCAATAAAGGCCGGGTATGCGCCGGAACGGCAGCGCGCAAGGCGATGCGGCGCACCGCGGCATCGATCTGACGGTAGCCGCCGCCTGCGTGTGCGGCGAGGCGAGTCAACTGTTCTGGCGCGAGCGTCACGCCGTGACGCGCCGCGCAATCCGAGGCCATTTGGCGCCGACAGGCCTCGCTGGGCGGGTGAATCTCCGCGACCAAGCCCCCCATCAAGCGACTGCGCAAACCGGCAATGAACGTTGTGCCATAGGCGGGGGGCTGCGAGAGGGTGAGCAGCACGCGCCCGCCGTTGCTCTCTGCCCAATCGAGCAACGACGCCAATTGCTGCTGTGCGGCTTGCTTGCCAGCCAGTTGGTCGAGATCTTCCAACACCAACAACCACGCGGCGCTGAGGCCGCCGACATACTCTTCGACACTGGAGGTGTCGACCGCCTCGGCGAATTCGCGAGCGAAATCGGCGGCGAGCTTGTAGATGATCTGGCGGTCGGGAAAGCGTGACATCGCCAGCCGCGCGACGCCGGCCGCCAGGTGCGACTTGCCGACGCCCGCTGGTCCACACAGCACAACGGGATGATACGGACATTGATCGAGCAGGACCGTGAGCGCGGCGACCACGGCTAGGCGGTTCTCGGGACCGGCGAAGAAGTCGGCTGTGGAAGAGCGCGAGCCTGGCTCGCCAGCAGCGCGCGGTTCGGCGAGCAAAGCGGTGCTGGCAAACGGGATCGTGATGACGCCTTCGACCACGCCAGAGGGTCCGTCCAAGGTGCGGGATGACGCTTGTCGATCGCTGCGCGGCCGATGAACAGCGACGTTCATTTTTCGCGCTCGGATGAGCAAGAAATAACCGTCAGCCCAGGTGAGAATTGGCTCCAGGTAAAGAGCCTGAATTATAGAGAAATTTGGGGCCGCTGACGAGACACTAGAGCGATTTCAGCCACCAGAATTGGCGTGGCGCAAGTGGTTGACAACGGCCGTGATGCGGTCAGCCGCCTGGTCCACTTCGACCGGGGCGCAATCGGCGCCCAGGCTGAGCCGAATGGCCGAGTCGATCCACTCCCGCGACAGCCCCATGGCGGTCAAGGTGGGGGATGGCGCGCTCGATCCGCTGGCGCAAGCCGATCCGGTTGAGCAGGCCACTCCGGCCAGATCGAGAGCCAGCACCAGCATCTGCCGATCAACCCCCGGAAACGACACGTTGCTGGTGTTGGGGAGTCGCCGTGCGTCGGCGCCGTGAATCACCACTGGTCCACAGCCTTGCGACAAGGTTTGCTCCAGGCGGTCGCGTAGCGCGGCGATGCGGGTTTGCTGCTGTTGGAGATCGGTGTGGCGCAGGTCCAAAGCGCGGCACATGCCCACCGCCAGCGCGACGCATTCCGTGCCCGGCCGCGCGGCTTGCTGTTGCTCGCCGCCAAAGAGCAGCGGTCGCAGTATTGCGCCGCCGCGCACCAGCAAGGCTCCGATGCCGCGCGGGCCCTGAAACTTGTGGGCGGCGATCGACATGGATGAAGCCATGAGGCCGCCAAAGTCGACCGGAAGTTTGCCGATCGCCTGCACGGCATCGGTATGTAGCGGCACATCGCGTTCGCTGGCCAGACTGGCCGCCTCGGCCACGGGCTGAAGCACGCCGGTTTCGCTGTTGGCGAGCATCAGGCACACGAGTTTGGGGCGCGCTTCGAGCGCCGCCTGCAAGTCGGGCAGCGCCACCACGCCGTCGGCCTGCGCCGAAAGCCAATCGACCTGCCAGCCACGGCGTTCCAGTTCGCGCGCGGCGTTGATGACGCTGGGATGCTCGATGCGAGAGGCCGCGATGCGCGCCGGCGTGTCGCCCGTCATACCGAACAGGGCCAAATTGTTGGCCTCGGTCGCGCCACTGGTGAAGATCAGCCGGTCGGCCGCGGGGCCGGCGAGTCGGGCGCCGAGCAGTTCGGCGATTCGTTCGCGGGCGTCTTCCAATAGTTGCCGCGCCTTGCGGCCGGCGGCGTGCTGGCTGGAAGGATTGCCAAAGCCTTGACGATAGCATTCGTCCATCGCTGCCAGCACCTCGGGGGCGACTGGCGTGGTGGCGTTGTGATCGAGATAGAGCGGAGCGTTCATCGGCGACCTGGCGGCCAAGGGTGGACAGCGCATCAATATAGGCGGCTTACCGGGATGCTAGCAGGCCGCGGTCGCCATACGGGCAATTGCCATTGTTGACGCCGGCGGGGCGCCGCTATGATCCGCCCCGCGCTGGAGGCGGCAGGAGGCCCCCCGCTGCGCACGATTTGGTTGCACGGCGCCATGTGGCGGTCGTCGACAGGGACGGAGACCTCGCCGATATGCAGACGCCGGCGTTTTTGGCATTGCGGGCCTTGGTCATGTTGGCCACCCTCGTCGCGGTGCCGATGGCAGCGCTATTTTGGAAATCGGTCCCGTCGTGCGTCGACCAGTTCCTGGCCCGCTGCGAAGATCGGCTGGGCATTTCTTTGACTGATCCGACCACCTGGGCCGACCCGGGCAAAGCGCGGCGCGAGGAGGAGCGCTTGGGGCTGATGGAAGCGCCACGCTTTGAGGCGCGTGCGGCGCAAACAGCCGGCGCGGATTGGATCGGTGGTGGGGCCGCGCCGCGGCCGATGCCGGCTGGTCCCGCATCGAAGTTGCCGACACCCGAGCCGCTAATGGCTGACGGCGGAGAGGTTCGCGCTTCGTACCAAGTACCGGCCGCCGCTCGCCGAGTGGGGGCAGGTTCCGCCGACGCGCAACGTGGCGCGATGTCGATGTTCAGCAGTACTTCCGCCGGTTCGCCGCGGACGGAGGATCCGTTTACGCTGGTGCAGCATCGGCTGAAGGAGTTGGGAGCGACCTATTATCTGCTGGAAAGCTGGGGCGCGGATGGCGCCCAGTATCGCTTCCACTGTCAAATGGCGGTCGCCGGCAGCGAGCGCTACAGCCGGCAGTTCGAGGTCATCGCCGATGACCCACTAACGGCGATGCGCCGGGTGCTGAGCTCGGTCGAAGACTGGAAGGCCGGTCGCCAACCGTAATCTCGCGGCGCCGCGCCGCTTCAGTGAGCAAAGATTGAGCCAAACCTGGCGCATTTGGCTCCTGCTTTCCCGCGGGCCAGCAGAGGTCGTTTCTGGCGGCCAGACTGGCCATTGGTTGGCTCAAAAGTGGCTTGCCAATCACCAGTTCAGGGAATAGCCTTGTGTCGTTTACCGCCCTGGGCACGACGATCAACGGCGGGCGCGAACGGCCATTCTCTCCAATTTTCAGAGCCAAACGCGACGCGTTGGGATTGTCGAACCTCCGGGATGCAGTCGATGAAGGGTTTGCCCTGGAGCGCGAGGACGTGGAGCACCGCGGGGTCGCGGCATCCGTTGGCACAGGCCGCACGGAGCCAAGCCGCGCGGAACTGGGGGGCGGGGAGACTAGCCCATTTTCGGGGCGACCGTTACGATCATGGCTCGGGCGAGAGCGTGCGAGCGGCCACCGCGCCGCGCGACGAGCGATTGGCGCGGCTGGAGGCGGCGCTGTTTGTCTCGCGCGAGCCGCAGAGCCTGCGGAAATTGGCACAACTAGCGAACTTGGCGGATGGCACCGAGGCGCGTACATTAGTTCGCCAGCTCAACCGCTATTATGACGCATCGGCCTGCGCCTTTCGCGTGGAAGAAGTGGCGGGCGGATATCGGCTGCTGACGCGACCCCAATTTGGAGCCTGGCTACGAAGACTACATCGCACCCCCGTGGAAACCAGGCTTTCGGCCCCGGCGTTGGAAACCTTGGCTGTCGTGGCATATCGACAGCCCGTCGTGCGGGCCGGCATCGAGGCGATACGTGGAGTTCAATGCGGCGAGATATTACGGCAGTTGATGGATCGCGACCTGTTGCGGATCGTCGGACGATCTAGCGAACTGGGTCGCCCCCTGCTGTATGGAACAACGAAGCGATTCTTGGAAGTGTTCGGCCTGAAGGGTTTGGACGAACTGCCCCGCGCGGCGGAACTAAGAGTCGCGGCGACCAGCGCCGCTGGGCCACCATCGCACAACATGACAAGCGACACACCGTAACGTATTGGATAACTGAACTAGGATTGCGCAGAGGAGCCATCAGTGAAGACCTCATTCGAGCCGGGGCAAGGCGTTTTCGATGCATTACAGCGTGTGCTGGCCGGCACACGCGCGACCGGACTAGCTGACTGGTCCGAGTTGGATCGCGCCTACGTGCTCGCCGCCGATGACGACGACGACGATTGGGATGACGAAGACGACGACGAAGACGATGACGACGACGACGAAGGCGATGAAGACCTCGAAGACGACGAGTGGGAAGAGGTCGACGACGAAGAGGATGAAGAAGCGGACGACGCCGACGACGAAGAAGAGGACGACGACTGGGACGACGAGGACGAAGAAGACGACGACTGGGACGACGACGATGAAGGGGAAGATGACGACGACGATGACGACGAAGATGATGATTAACTAGTCGTCTCCCGCCGCGCGCGGCGCTGGTTTGCGGACATGCGATGACGACCGGCACACCCACCGCCCCCGCGAGTCCCGACACCGCGAACGGATCGACGTTTCGGCAGCGCTGGCTGTTGTCTCCCGCAGTGGCTTGGCGCGCGGCGCGGGTGTCGTTGGCGGCGGTCTGCTATAGCGTGCTGGCGGCGCTATTGATTGCCGCCGCGCGGTTGCCGGCGTACGAGGCGGGCGCGGAGTTGACCGCGTCGCTGGGGGTGGTGCTCGGCATTCTGATTGTGTTTCGCAACAACACCGCCAATGACCGCTGGTGGGAAGCGCGAAAACTGTGGGGGCAATTGGTCAACGACTCGCGCAACTTGGCGCTCAAGGTGCGGGCCTTCGTGCCGCTCGACACAGCCGCGCGCCGCCGCTTTGCGGACCTGCTGGTGGCGTTCGCGCGTGAGCTGCGCGATCATTTGCACGGCGCGCCGGTCGACGGCGAGACCCCCAGCGGGATGGAGATTCCCGCTGGCATGCACCGGCCGGGCTACGTGGCGGGCCTATTGCAAGACGAGCTGGGGCGGTGGTATCGCGCCGGCGGCATGGCCGGCCCCTTGGCGCTGATTTGCGAAGAGCACGCGCGCGGTCTGATGGACGTGTGCGGCGCGTGCGAGCGCATCAAGAACACGCCGCTGGCGCGTTCTTACAAGGCGCTGGCGCGTGAGGGGATTGCGCTGTACGTGTTGGCGGCGCCGTGGTCGTTGTCGCTCGATCTGGGTGTTTGGTCGCTGCCGCCCTTGGCCGTCGGCATCTACTTTTTGGTGGCGCTGGAACTGACGGCCGAGGCGATTGAAGATCCGTTTGGCGTGGAAGACGACGACCTGCCGCTGGAGCGCTATTGCCAAAGCATTGAAAGCTTTGTGAAGCAAGCGCTCAGCGAGTCGCCGCATTGACCCCAGACGCGCCAAGTCAGCGAAGCGAACAATCGCAGGCGCAAAAAAGAGCCCGGCCCCGATGCGTTGAGCGGGGCCGGGCCTGCCAGTGGCGTTGTGCCGATGGCTATTGCTAAAAAGCTTGGCTGCCGAGCGCTGCGTCTGGCGACAGCATCGCCAAGACGCAAAGCAGCCCGTCGGCTGCTCGCTAAGCGAGCCTCACCTGGTTCTGTCTACTCACGGATCACCTCCCTTGCTGGCATTGTTTCCCCGGGGCTCGCCAGACCAGCCTGGCTTGCTGCGGGCTCCAGCCTTACCGGGCCACGTTAGCACCGGTACCGACAATGGCATCGTATGCAGCGCGGTTTGCAAAAATCAAGCGCAATCGGCGAGGCAATTTTTTGAATCTTTGTGAATTGTCTCGCGAAGTGCTGGCGATTACTTCGCGCTTTGCCAGCGAAAGACGCCCTCGACGGCCGAGTGATCCGATAGCGCCACCACCTTAGGATCGCGATACGGATTGACCGTCACGCTCTGCGGCGCCAGTCGTGGATGCGTGCCGCGCGGATTGAGCAGCAAGATGTAGTCGATGCGGCTGCCGGCGTCGTCGACATCTTGCTCGCTGGTGCCGCCGGGCTGGTCGGGATGCAGCGCCGGCCAGAGATCGACGAACTCGCTCTCGGGCCGCGCGGCGGCGAAGCGACTGACCATCAGATGATAGTCCGACTCTTGGTTGGCCATGTCCTCCGGGTCGCCATGCGTGTTGAAGTCTCCCAGCATGATCGCCGGGCGCTCGGGCGAACTGTGCTGGCGGACAAAGTCGGCCAGTTCGATGTACTGCGATGGCCGCAGCGCGTCTTCGCGCGCTTCCAGATGTGTGACGAACACGTCGATCGACTCCGCCGCCTGTTTGGCGCTAGTGACCGCCACCCGCGCGTGCAGCGCCCCCTTGGTGGCGTAGCCGTCGGCCAACAGGCCGTATTTTTCGGGGCTGCTCGATTGCGTGTAGGTCAGCACGTGGGTTTCCAAGAACGGCAACCGACTGACGATCGCCAGGCCGCCGGTGAAGCGATTGGGCTTCACGCGCGGGCTGAACGTCATTTGAAACTGCTCGCCCCACGCCTTGCGCAGCGGCGCCACGAGTCGATCGCGGGCCTTGGACTCGAAGACCTCGCTGAAGCCAATGATGTCGAAGCTGGCCAGCTTTTCGCCGATGGTCTGGGCGCGGTAATTGGGGTCCTTGCGCTTGTTGGCCACGGCGGCCACGCCCGGCAAGAACTGCACGTTGTAGCTGATGACCCGTAACTGACCGTTCTTGAGCAGGTCTTGCGCGACGCCGAGAGAAGGCGACAGCGCGGCGATGGTCAACACGAAGATGAGCAAGTGGCGAACGATCATGGCGGCGTTCCAATCACAGAAAGTCGCTGGGGCAGGGATGTGAGCGGCCCGCGCAGGATAGCGCGCCGGCCGGCGCGGCTCAAGCGGCTAAGTTTCAGCGCCGAGGTCGGCGCGCGGAGGGGGTGGCGCAGCTTGAGATCTTCGCTGTCTACGCGCAGCGCAATCCGAAGAAACTGCGCGCAATTTCAGTGCAAAAGTAGTCGGTTTCTGGTAAAATTGAGCGTGTGATCTGATCTGTTGTTTCGAGCGCAGCAGATTCCGCCATGCCCAATTCACCAACCGCCGCGCCGTTCTGCTGGAAGCCGAACTAGGCGCCGACCAACTCATCGACCATGACTGCCTGGGGAGTGTTGCAAGGCTTCACTCGCCTGCCGCAGTCGGTCGCGCACGCCGACCGTCGCACGGAGATCGACCGCGAGGCGGGTGAGTTGACGAGGCGATTATTGTCGTGAGATTTCTGGCGAGCCGGCCTTAACGCGGCGTCGAGCCATGGCCCCAGGCTTGGCGTCGAGCCGGATCGCCAGTTTTTTGGAGCAGGGGACTTTTGGAAAGGACAGCGCCATGAAAAAACTCGTGTTGGTGGCGTGCCTCTTGTGCTGCGCGGCGTCGGCTCGCGCAGGCAATTGGGGTAGCGGCAACTGGGGTGGCAGCGGCAACTGGGGGAGGAGTAATTGGGGTGGCGGCGGCTGGGGGTATCGCTCGGGTTACGGCGGCGGGCGGGTCGCGGGGGGCGCTTTCTACCCCAACTACAGCACCGGCATCCCCACGGTGATTCCGGGGACGCCCGGCTATCAATTCCAGTTCGGCGGCGGCTACGGATTCAGCGTGGCGCCGAGTCCGACCATCGTAGTCCCCCCGGTCGTGGTCCAACCCTCGCCTTTTTGGGGGTGGTAAATGATCGCAATGGCAAAGCAAGGCAAACCACGGAGACGCAAGATGTCAGTCGAGGAAATAATCTTGGATGTGTTCGATCACTCAAGCAGTCGTGAGGAAGCCTTGTCGCGGATCGCGGCGGCAGTGCAAGCCGCCACCCCCGAAGAGGCGGTGGAGATTGTGGGCCTCTACTCCAGCCGGCTCCAGTTCCACGCGGAACAATGGGGCATCGACTCTCTGTTTCGCGACACGGGGTTTCATACGCTGGTGGAGGAATCGCTGCGAGCGCTCACCCTGTTGCAGGCGAAGGTCGACAGCGTATTGGGTGTCGGCAAGGTAGGCGAGGCGTAGCGATTCGACTGTCCGCCAGCCGGCTCGTCTCCTGGGTTTCGCGTTCCCGTCCCCTCTCTGACACGGGGTCACGGCAGGCGGGCCGGCTGGCTTTTTTTCCTGGAGAAGAGAGGGGGGGGCATGGGGTTGTCTACGGCGACACTCGCTGCTCGCACCAGCAATCGACGGAGAACCAGAGGGGGGCTGTCGACGCCAGAGTAGCTGGCATCGGTTAAAATCGAGTCTGCGATCCGATTTGTTGTTTCGAGCGCAGGAGATGCAGCCATGCCGCACGCCACCAACCGCCGCACCTTTCTCGTGGAAACCGGACTCGGCGCCGCCGCGCTCGGGCTGGTCTCGACCGTCCACGCGGCCGACGCGCCAAAGATTCAGGGGTTCGACGACCAGGGCGCCGCGCCGGCCGCCGCGAAGCAGTGGACGCCGGTCTCGGACCGCAAGATTCGGATGGGCATCGTGGGCTACGGGGTCTGCAAATTCGGCGCGCAGTTTTCGCTGCAAGATCATCCGAATGTCGAGGTGGTGGCGGTCAGCGATTTGTTCCCCGACCGCTGCAGCGAGTTGGCCAAGGTCTGTCGCTGCGAGAAGACCTATCCATCGCTCGAGGAGATGGTGAAGGACGATTCCATCGAGGCGATTTTTGTCGCGACCGACGCCCCCAGCCATTGCCGCCATGCGATCGACGTGTTGAAGCATGGCAAGCATGTGGCGAGCGCGGTGCCCGCCGTGTTCGGTTCGCTGGAAGAGGCGGACCAGCTTTTCGCGGCGGTCAAGGAGTCTGGCCTGAACTACATGATGTTCGAAACCTCCTGCTACCACGACGACCTGTACGCCATGCGGCAGGTGTATCAGGCGGGGGGCTTTGGCCAGCTTCTTTACTCAGAGGGGGAATACTTTCACCACTCGGTCACCTCGATCGACTCCTATAAAAACTGGCGCGTGGGCCTGCCGCCGCAGTGGTACCCCACCCACTCCAACGCCTATTACGTGGGCGTGACGGATGGGAGTTTTACCGAGGTCTCGTGCATGGGCAAGCCAAGCATCTTGGAGCACCTCCAGCCGCAGAACAACGTCTACAAAAACCCGTTTGGCACGGAGGTCGCGCTATTCCGCACCAGCGAAGGGGGCATGGCGCGGATGGCGGTAAGCTGGGACAGCGCCGGCTTTGGGGGCGAAGTGGGACGCGTTCGCGGACAGAATGGATCGATGATCGGCATGCAGTACGACGGGCTGGCGCCGGCGCTGCCCGACCTGACCAAACCGGCGCTGCCACCGACGGTCAGCGCGGGGGGACATGGCGGGTCGCATGGCCAACTGGGAAATGAGTTTGTGCTATCGATCGTGGAACAGCGCGCGCCGGCGATCGACGTGGCGAAGTCGCTCAACATGACGGTGGCGGGGATCGTGGCCCATCAATCGGCCCTCAAGGATGGGGAACTGCTGAAGATTCCGCAGTACAAGCTGTGAGCGACGCATTTTTTGTGGCACGCGAAGCGCTCGATGAACTTGTAATGCTCTCGCGGCAGCGATAATATACTGATGTTCAGTATATGTCAATCATCGAGCGAGGCGCGGCGGTGCTGCACGCAGACCCCTTTCAAACGGGCGGCGCGCTGGCGGTGAACATCCGTCGGCTGATGGTGCGCCAGGCGCTCACGCGCCGGCAGTTGGCCGGACTGGCGGGGGTTGATCTGCGGACGCTCAAGCAAATTCTCTCGGGGGCGCAGCGCCGGCCGCACGCCCGCACCTTGGCCCGGCTGGCGGATGGGCTGGGGGTGTCGAGCCACGAGTTGTTTCGTCCGCCGCAGGCGCCGTGCCGCGAGGAGGTCGATCGCCAAACCAACGTGCTGGTCGACGAGGTGTTGGCCGAGCAGCCGCGGCTGGTCGAGCGCTGGACCAGCAGCGATCTGCGGCAACTTTATAGCCAGTTTGGCGCCGGCGGCGCGCTGACGCGCGAAGGGACGTTGGCCACCATCGACAAAATCAACCAGCGCCGCGCGGTGCAAGAGAAGGTGGCGCTACTCATGGAGACGCACGAGGCGGGGCTACTGACCGAACTGGTCGACGCGCTCTACCGGCGGGTGGTGGTGACGCCCGCCGCGTCCCCGGTCGCGCGGTGTGCTGCGTCAATCGATGGCGGCGCAGACCAGATTGGAGAACTGCGCCAGCGAGCGGCGGCTGCGCTCCAAGGGCTCGGTGGAGAGGATGACCGCGAAGACGCCGCGCGCCGGGTCGATCCAGACCAGCGAGCCGGTGGCGCCCCAATGCCCATACGCGGCGGGGGAGAGTAGATCGCCGAAGCCGCTGGGATGGGCGGGCCAGTGCAGTTGCCAGCCGAGGCCCCACGGTTGGCAGCGGCGATGGGTCTCTGGCACGAACGGCATTTGGGCGAACTGGTTGGCGGTCATCGCGGCATGACTGGCGCGGCTGATCACGCCGCGGCGGCCGGTCGGTATCGCCAACAGATGCTGGCAGAGCCGGGCCAGATCGGCGGCGCTGGAGATAACGCCCCCCCACGGCGCGCCCAGACCGAGCCAATAGGGAGAGTTCCACAACAGGTCGCTGGCGCTGTGCATGCCGGCCACGCGAATCTCGGCCACGCGGTCGAGTTGAGCGGCGCGGCCGAGCGTGGTGTCGCGCAGGGCCAACGGGGTGAAGACGCGCTCTTCGAGCACGCGGGCCAGCGACCGGCCCGTCACCTTTTCGACAATCGCCGCCAGGACCAGATAGCCCATGCTCTGATACAGCACGTCGTGCCCTGGCAGAAACGCCGGCCGCAGCGAGCAGACCTCGGCCAGAAACGCGGGCAGCGGCGCCTGCGCGGCCCGCAATTGCGCGTTGGAGGGGGGCATGTCGGGCAGGCCGGAGGTGTGCGTCAACAAGTGCGCCACGGTGATGGCGTGCTTGCCGTTTTTGCCGAACTCGGGCAGATACTCGGCGGCGGGGGCGACCAGCGACAACTCGCCCGACTCGACCAGCGTCATGACGGCCATCGCCGTGATGGGCTTGGTGGGGGAGGCGATCAAAAACAAGGCGTCGTCGCGCAAGGGAGCTGGCGAGTCAAGTTCTTGACGGCCCAACGACCAGGTATGGACCTCGTCGACCGTGCCGATCGCCGCGCTGACCGCGGGCAGGAAGTCGCGCCGCACGCACTCGGCCAGATGGTTGCGAATTTGCTCCAGCGCTGGGGGAGAAAACGTCGGCACGGGGATGTGATGAAAGTCGCTGTGCATCACGGGGATCAATGAACCAAATCGGGCAGCTTGATTCCCAAGACAGCAAGGTTGCTGCATTCAGCGTACTTGAGCACTAGGTAGTCCGCTCGGATTTCGAAGGGTTTTGGATTGGGATCGCTGTCCGTCGAGTTGTGTTTTCGTCGATGCGGCAAGACGAGTACGACGGTGTCGAGAACACCACTGCTATCGACGAACCAATCTACGAGAATTCCCCAGTAGATGTAGTCGCCGACAACTGCCGTCACACGAATTGCGTCGTAGTCGGTTGCGGGAATCGAACCATCTGGCGACTCGCCGTGTAGGAGATAATACCAATCATTCCAGCGAAACAGCGGAAATCGGCGATCCCAATCAAATCGCCGAACCAAATGACGCAGCAGGCGGCCTAGCAAGACGGCGGCCATACACAGAGAGACAAAATAGGCCAACAAGAAAAGTGGGAACGGACCGCTTGCAATGGATTTAGTAGCCTGCTCAAAGAGCGCTCCTTCTTTGCCAGGCTGCGCCGCGAGCAAGACCAATGCGGATTGCAAATCGACCTGGATTGGACCATGCACAGACGCCAATCGTTGGATCCAAACAAACGAACCCAGCCAATTGAAAAGAAGAATCCAGCCCGCGTGCAATACGAGCGCAACCGTGAGTCCTAGCGGGATTTCGTCGGTCAGCGGGCCACGGCCAGCGGGGCGGCCTCGTTCGCGACGATATGCGTAGCAAAGAAAGATGCCGGGCAATGCGAAGAACAGGATTAGCAGCGCCGAGAATGCGAAATTCATGGCGCTACGATGCCCTGGCTACTGTGCGGCAACCGGTTCGTTCGGCAGGACCGGGCCGACGAACACCTCGTAGGTCTTGCCCGCCAAGGACACCACCGGGCGATTGGCGCGCTGATTGGAGGCGGATTGCTCCATGGCGTCGGAAAGCTGCCGGCGCGCGGTCGCGTTCGCCAGAATCTTGCGTATCTTCTTGCTTAGACGAACTTCCATTGTCTCACCGTGTCGGGCGCTAATCAGACTGGCTATCGTTTCGTGTCGTCAGTGAGCGACCAAAACCTTAGCGATTCAAAGGGCATTATACGCAAGGATGGCCGGTACTTCTAACGCCAATTTGATAGGCGAATTTCGTGTCAAACTAGCCGGTTCATCCCTGCCTACCCGGGCGGGCGACGACGCGGTGGAAGTGCAACTCCACCTCGCGATCGACCACGCGGCGAACCCCTTCGACCAGACAGCGCGGCTCGTTGTCTTCTTGCCCCACATGCACGATGTCGGCCAGCTTCATGCCCGGCGGCACCGTGAAGGTGCTTTGATAGATGATCTGATTGCCGGCGTCGAGTTCTGGCACGATGAAGTGACAGGTGCAGCCAAAGGTGAGCATGCGGGCGCGATAGGCGTCGTCGTAGGGGCGCATGCCAGGGAAGCTGGGGAGCAGTCCGTGATGCAGGTTGATAATGCGTCCGCCGGCGTACTTCCAGCAACTGCTCGCCGGCAGCACGCGCATGTAGCGGGCCAGCACCACGTAATCGACGTCGTACTGGTCGCAGATCTCGATCAGTTTGTCGTCGTCGGGGACGCCACGATCGTTGCCGATCAGATGCCAATCGACGCCAAATTGCTCCGCCAGCGCGCGGCAGTTGGGGCGGTTGCCGATCATCACCGCCGCCTCGGCGCGAATTTGCCCATCGCGAATGGCGCGTAGCAGCGCCAGCGGCGGCTCGGGGCGATAGGTGGCGCAGATGGCGATGCGGGGGCGCTCGGCGCGCAGCTCGGACGACCAGACGCGCACCGAGAGACCCGTTGCCCGGCCGATCTCGCGCATCGCCTGCTCCAGCGCCGGCAACTGCTCGGCGGGCAGGTCGACCCGCATGAGCATGGCGAAGAGCCGCTCTTCGTCGTGGTCGTACATCTGGATTTCGGCGATGTTGCCCCCCTCGGCCGTCGCGTAGTGGACGATGGGGTCTGCCAGGCCACGATTGTCGGGCCCGACGGCGGTAATCACGATGCGCATGTTGCCAACTACTGTGTGAGGCGGGGGGCGGCCGACGCGGGGCGTGTCTGGGAGGCGGGCTAGCCGCCGGCGCGCTGTTGGCACAGCGCCGCGAACTCGCCAAACACCTGATCGGCCAGCCGCTGCATGGGCGGGAGCCGCCGCGGGACATCGCGGCGAACCTGAGCCGGATCAATATAGTCTAGCTTGCTCAATTCGGCACAGCCGTCAGGATCGTCGATCCAGCAATCGATGATTTCTGGCGTCACTTCCAGGTGAAACTGCAAGGCCCAGGTTTGCCGGCCGTAACGAAAGGCCTGCTGCTCGCAAATGGCCGATCGCGCCAATTGTTCCGCGCCGGCGGGCAAATCGAACGTGTCGCCGTGCCATTGGAAAATGGTTTCGCGCGCGGCGAAATGCCGCAGCAGCGGGTCGCTGTCGGCCGCCGGCGTTGTTTCGACCTCGTACCAGCCAATTTCCTTGGTGGGATTGTGCCGCACCGGCGCGCCGAGCGCCGCGGCGATCAACTGCGAGCCGAGGCAGATGCCGAGCAGCGGAATCTGGGCCGCGATCGCCTGGCGTATCCAGTCGATCTCGGGGGCCAGAAACGGAAAGCGATCTTGCTCGTCGACGTTCATGGGTCCGCCGAGCACCACCAACCCGGCCAAGAGTTCTGGGTGAAACTCGCGCGGCGGGTTGTGATACAGATCGACATATTGAAAGGCGACGCCAGCGCGGCGAAACACGCCGTCGATCGTGCCCAACGGTTCGCGGGCGACATGCCGAAAGACAAGCACGGGTTTCATCGAGTTTCCTTGCCTCGCGGCGCCCACCCAGCGCGCGTCACTTGCCGGCGAAGCGGCGCAGGGCGTCGCGATTCAGTTCAATGCCCAGCCCCGGCGCCGTCGGGATGGACAGCAGTCCTTCGGCGTCGAGCCGCGGCGGATCGACGACGATCTCTTCGATATACGGCGCGGGGGTGATGTACTCCACAAAGCGGGCCACCGGCATGGCCGCCGCTAGATGGAGGTCGGCCGCGAGCCCCACCGCCGTGTTCCAGCCGTGGCTGACCATTTGTATGCCATGATCGTGCGCCATCCAGGCGACGCGCCGCGCCTCGCTGAGACCGCCGCATTTGGTGGCGTCTGGCTGAATGATGTCGACCGCGCCGCGCTCGATCCACGGCAGAAACGCCTGCCGCCGCGTGAGCACCTCGCCGCCGGCGATCGGCACGGGGGAATGTTCTCGCAGGCGAATATAGCCTTCGATGTCGTCCGGCGCGAGCGGCTCCTCGAACCAGCCAATCTCGTAGGCCGCCAGCATCTCGGCGGTGCGCAGCGCCCACTTGTAGCCATGCGGCCAGAACTGTTCGCTGCCGCCGGCGTCGACCAATAGCTCGACCTGGCCGCCCACGGTGTCGCGGGCAGTGCGCACCAGCAGCTCGTCGTAGTCGTGGCTCACGCGCCCAAACGGACGCCAGCCCAGCTTGATCGCGCGAAAGCCGCGGGCGACGGTCGCCTGCAAGGTGTCGCGCAGGCGATTGGGCTCGTCGAACAGGATGGAGCCATACGGTTTGATCTTTTGGCGGTAGCAGCCGCCGAGCAAACGCGACACGGGCTGCCCGCACGCCTTGCCCAAGAGGTCCCACAGCGCGATATCGATGCCGGAGATGACGTGTTCGATGGCGCCGCCGCGTCCCTGCCAGAAGCTGGCTTGGCGCAGCTTTTCGGTGACGCGTTCGGGTTCGAGGGGGGCTTCGCCGTGCCACTGTGGGCGCAAGAAATCGACGCCGGCTTGCACCAGCGCATGGCCGGTGAACACGCTGCCGACGCCGTAAAGCGGGCCGTCGGTGCGCACTTCGACCAGCGCGTGCAGGTCGTCCTCGGGCGCGTGGCCATCTGGCCAGCCGCCATCGGGCGTGCCGCCAACCAGTCGATGCACGAGTATGTCGGTGATCTTCATTTGGCTCCTTGCGGTTGTCGCGCCATGCGGACCACGAGTTGTTCCAGCACCGTGCGCGCGGGCAACTGACTGTCACCCTTGAGGGCCAGATCGGCGTCGAGCAGCCACTGGCAGAGTTTGCCGGCGCGTTGGCGGCCGAGTTGGCGCAGTTGCGATTCGCTCTTGGCGACGACAAAGGGACGCACGCCAACCTCTTCGAGCGCGGCGCGGAGCGACGCGCGGCGGCCGGCTTGTTCGGCTTCTTCCACCAGGCGCGTGGCAGCGGCCAGGCGGCGCAACGTCGAGCCGACCTGTCCCAAAAGCCCAATGGGGTTCTCGCCGCCGATGAGGAGCCGATCGAGTTCGACCAGCGCGGTCGGGGCGTTGCCGGCGAGCGCGGCGTCGAGCATTTCCCAAGTGGTTTTGGCGCGCCAACCGCCGACTAGCTCTTCGACCTGCCGGACATCGATGGCCGGCGCGTCGCCGATGGCCGCCGCCAGCTTAGCCAGTTCCTGGTCCAACAGGCCCGGCTGCGGGCCGACGATCTCCAACAGCAGATCGAGCGCGTCGCCGGCAAGCTCTTTGCCATGCCGCTTTTGCGACCAGGCCGCCAGCCACTTGCGCAGCTTGGCCGCGGTGGGCGCCGTGGCTTCGATGGTCAGTCCGCTGGCGGCGATCGCCTTGGCCAGTCGCGTGTTGCTGGGCCAGCTTTTGACATCGAGTAGCAGAGTGCTGGCCTTGGCCGGTTTGGCCACATAGTCCTCTAGCTCGGCGCGGTAACGGCTGACGAAATCGTCGGCGTCTTCGACCACGATGAAGCGGCCGCCCGGTCCGAACAGCGAGACGGTGTCTAACTCGTCGAGCACGTCGCGGAGCGTGGCGGTATCGCCGGAAAAAACGGTTTGCGAAAAGTCGTTGTCTTCGCCGAGCGCCGCGCGGCGCAGCGTTTCGATTACCAGCCGCTTAAGAAAGCGCTCGTCGCCGCTGACGGCGATCGCCGGCCGCGGCGGATGCTTTTGCGGCTGGTCGAGATAGTCGATGGCGTGGAGCGTGGCGGCGGCCATGGTGGTCGGCAAGGGGATGCGTGATAGCAGCGCCGGTCGGCCGTTTTCGAGTCAATCCGATGGCGCACGTCGAGTGCCCAGTAGACCAGAACCTGAGCGGAGGATGAAGCGGGCAACGACGCTTGGGTCGAGATGCCGAATCAAGGAGTCACTGCCTCAATGCTCGAAATTGCGCGAAAATCGCTGACGTTGAAGGTAAAGATCCGTAGGACGCCGTTCGCCAGCATGGTTGCGGCCAGTTGATGATCGAACGATCTTTTCGCGGCCACTGGCGCCTGACGAATGAGGTCGGCCCATCGGGATACAACGTCCGCGGGCACAACAAGGAGTTCCATACCTGGAAGCGACAGAATTTCTTCGATGGCTTTTAGCGCCTCCTCACAGCTTTTCGCTTGTGACACTCGGCGCGCATTAGTCACCGTCGCAAAGAATTCAAACAAGTTCTGCGGCGCGACGCACAGCCCAGCATTCTCGTTCTGAGCCGCTTCCAGCAATGTGCGACTTGCCTCGAAATGCTCACTATCTTGAAAATACGCATAGACCAGAACATTCGTGTCGACGAGCGCTTGGTCAGTCGCGGTCATCGTAGATCTCCTCGCGGGTTAGCTGGCCGAGCACCTTGCCGGGCCAGGTCGACAGTCGCACCGGTTTGGTCGGTGGCCCTTTTTCGCTATCCACTGGCTGTCGGCGAAGGCATTCCACCATCGCGGCAATGGCCTTAACGAATGGCTCTGGCAACCCGCGTACGTCGATACTTTCCATTGCTCCTCCAATTTCAGGAAGGCAGCGCACCTTGTTAGGTTCAGGTCAATCGTCTTGAAAGAGAATCCGGTGCTCTTGGGCCAGGTCCTTGGCCGGAATTTTGACTGCCTTGCGATCGTAGGTCAAAAGCCCGTTGATTTCTCCTTCGACATCGGTGGTTTGGGTATAGACACCGGCGGCGATCCCTTTCTTTCGCAAGTCGTTCAGGCGCTGGAGCGAATCGCGATAGCGCGC
Organism: Pirellulales bacterium; assembly: GCA_019694455.1. Classification (NCBI taxonomy): domain Bacteria; kingdom Pseudomonadati; phylum Planctomycetota; class Planctomycetia; order Pirellulales; species Pirellulales bacterium. The sequence goes on along the minus strand of JAIBBY010000024.1, from coordinate 14,767 downwards.
GGTGTATTCGTCTTTGGACTTGGCGAGGCTATAGCCCCAGTTACGGCGGTTGGCGTCCCACACGTGCCCGGGGACCAGTAGCCCATGACCGCCAAACTCCCCCATCACGCGGATGTAGTCGGCAAAGCGATCTTCGTCGAGAGCTTCGGTGGGATGGGGATAGTTATGGGTGTCGACCACATCGCCGACCGGCCAGAAGTTGCCGCCGCTGGCGATGTTCACCAGGCGCGACGGATCGCGCTTTGCGACCCACTTGCCCACCTCGACGGTGCGATGCTGCCCCCAGGCCTCGTTGAAGGGGACCCACACGACAATTGAGGGATGGTTTTCCAACTGGCTGATCATGCGTTCGAGTTCGAGCATGAACTGCTCGTGTTCGGCGGCGGGCCAATCGGCGTCTTGCGGGTCGGGCTTGAGGCGGGTCCAGGGGGGATTCTTGCCGCCGCTCACCTGGTCTTGCCACACCAGCATGCCGAGACGATCGCAGTGATAGTAATAGCGCCGCGGTTCCACCTTGATGTGCTTGCGAATCATGTTGAAGCCAGCGGACTTCAAGAACTCGATGTCAAAGCGCATCGCCTCGTCGGAGGGTGGAGTGAGCAAGCCATCGGGCCACCAACCTTGATCGAGGGGCCCCCAATGAAAGATCGGTTTGCCGTTGAGCGTGAAGCGCCAATTGCCGTCGGCGTCGCGCGTTTTGCCCACCGAACGAATGCCGGCGTACGAGCGCACGTGATCGAGCGACTGGCCGTCGGCGCCGGAGAGCGAAATCTCCAGGTCGTAGAGATGCGGCGCGGCGGGGGACCAGAGCTTGGCGTCGGGGATGACCAGCGTCAGTTCGCCGTCGGCGGTGGCCTCCGCGACGACGCGATCCCCCTCCTTGGCGACGGCGCGGATCTTGGTTCCTGACGCGTCGCCGGCCACACGCGGCTTGACGGTGATGGTTCCCTTCTCGATATCGGCGCCCAGCTTGAGGTCGGCCAGATGCGTCGGCGCCACCTGTTCCAGCCAGACGGTTTGCCAGATGCCAGATACTTGCGTGTACCAGATGCCCTCGGGCTTGCGCACCTGCTTGCCGCGCAGTTGCCATTCTTCAGTCTGGTCGGTGACGCGCACGACCAGTTCGTTTTCGCCATCGCGCAAGGCGTCTGTGATGTCGAAGGAGAAGGCGGTGTTGCCCCCTTGATGCGCGCCGACGGGGCGATCGTTGACGTAGACATCGCAGCGGTAATCAACGGCTTCGAAATTGAGCAGCGTGCGCCGCTGGCCAGCACCAGCGACCGAGAAGGGGCGGCGATACCACAACGCCTCGTCCGCGGCGAGCAAGCGCTGCACGCCCCCTAGCCGTGACTCGAGGGCGAACGGGACCAGTATCTTGCCATCCCACTTTTTAGGTTTGTCGGTCTGCGTGGCGGGAGTGATGGCGTAATCCCACTGGCCGTTCAGGCATTGCCATTGTTCGCGCGCCATCTGGGGCCGGGGGTATTCGGTCCAGGCGTTCTCTGGGGTGACCGCAGCGCCCCACTCGGTGATCAGATCGGATTTGAACGGCTCGGCGGCCGGTGTGCTAGCCACGACGGCGCACGCGGTGACCATCGCTGCGACAACAATTTTCATGACGCTGTTTCCCTGGTGTTTTTCAAGCGCCGCGCTGAGCTAGAGTCTGCGGAATCGCATTTCAGCCGATTCATTTCTCGCGCAGGTTGGTCGGAGCTAATCATTTCTCAACACGCAAATCATAAGCATATTGCAGCAGCGATCGGTGATGTAGGCAAATCGTGGAGCGCCGCGCGTAAAATTTTGGGCGCGTAGCGCACGGTCGCGGCGCATTGGTATTGAACAAAGACCGCTGCCGCGCGCGAAGCTTGTTGGCAAGCAGAGGTAGCGCAGCGGCGACTAGCGCAAGAAGGACCAGCCGCCTTTGCGCTTAGCGTCGCGCGAGGGGCGAATCTGCCGGATGCGCCCTTGCGGACGCAACCGCTCCAGCGAGATGGCGTTGGGCGTCTCGGCGGCGCCGAGGTTGCCCGCCTCGTCGCGGGCCTGCACTTGCAAATAGATGCGTGCGGGCATGCGGCGATCGACCCGCCAGACATACTCGCCGGTGTTGTCCAGTCCCTCGGCGACGACGGTCCACGGCCCACTCGCGCGGTCGCTATAAGAGATGACAATGGGATTGGCGGCCAGCAGCAGGTCTTCGGCCTCCCAGCGAATCACCAGGTTGCTGATATCGTCGCCGGGGCGCTCGTCGACCGATAGCAGGCGGACCGCCGGCTTGGTTTGATCGACCGCTACCCACACGTCGGCGGTGTCGCCACTGCGCGGCGGCAGGCCGCCGAGTCCGTTGGCGGTTTCGACCACCAGTCGAAAGCCGAACGTCCCCTCTTGATCGACCGCCACGGTAAAGGGACTGCGATTGTCGTTGTCAAAGCCGAAGCTCGACCACGTTTGGCCGCCATCGCGCGTGCCCCACAGTTCGATCTTGCTGATGGCGACGGCGCCGATCGCCTCCACTTCGTAATCGATTTCGAACTTGCGCGAGTTGACCAGCCGCGGCCGCTGTCCAGCGGGGAGCCGATCGAAGTTGTAGCGCGGGTCGCGGGCCAAGGGAGCAGGATCGACCGGCGGCGTCGGTTCTTGCGCGGGCGCGATGACCAGTTCGCTGGTGTCAGGCTCGTCGGCCACATCGGGCGCGGTCATGGCGGGTTCGTCGGGCGCCACGTATTCCTCCGGCGCGATGCTCTCTTCCGCCGCGGGCGCGACCTGCTCGGCGCCGGGCGCCACCATCTCGGCCTCGGTGGGAGGCAACTCGTGGGGGGCGCGCGACAAGAAGGGGTCGCTCTCGGGCGCGACCTCTTCGGAGCTGGAAGTGGTTTCGATCGGCGTGCGGGCGGGGGGCGCGTACGAATCGGCGACGCGCCCCACGGGCGCGCCGGCCGGCACTTCTTCGGCCACCGGAGGCGGGCCAATATCTTCTGGCGCTGGCTCGGCGCCTAGCGGGCGCTGGGCGGTGCTGGCGGTGGTCCAGCGCTTGCCGCCGGGACTGGCCTGGTCGTCGATCGACTGCCATTGGCCTGGCGCCGCGTCGAGCGGTTCTTCTTTGCGCGTCGCCGCCTGGCGAATCGCGGCGCCGTCGCCGACTTCGGTTTGCGCTAGCGCGGGGTTGCCCGCCTCGTCGTCGACCTGCGCCCGGATCACCACATCGCGGACGGCGGCGCCGGGCCAGAAGGTGAGTTCGCCGGAGTCGATCTTTTCGGCGCCAGGGGCGACCGGTGGGACGGTGACGGCGTTCCACTCCGTGCTGCCGTCGACCTGGAACTCGACCTTCAGGCTTTGTGGTTTCAAGAAGCGATCGAGCGCTCGCCACTGAACGTGGATCTCGCCCGACTGAGCCTGCGTGGCGCTGATCTCCAGTCGCGGCGCGAGGGTATCGACCACCACGCGCAGCTCGGCTTGAGGCGGCGCGGAGGGTTGCAGTTGGCCGGCGCTGTCGAGCGTGCGGACAAAAAATTGATAGTCGCCGTCGTGATCGGCGCGAAAGTTGAATTTGCTGGCGCCCGGCTCCACTTGCTCGTAGAGCCGCCAGGTGCGTCCGCCATCGTCGGAGAGATGAAGCTGCACGCCGGCCGGGCGCTGGCCGCCGGCGCTGGCGTCGATTTTGAACGGAATGGCGAACACGGTTTGCCGGGTAAAGAGGGGCGCCACCGCCGACGCGGCGCGGGGCGCGGGGTTCACCGGCGCGCTGTAGTTGGCCGGTGGCGGGCCGGCGGTCGGCGGCGCGGCGGGCTGCGCGCTGGCGCCATCGGCGCTGGCCAGGGCCAGTCCGAGAGCGAGGGAGCGCAACGGCCAGTTCATGCTCATTTCGCCACGCGGTGCGACGGTCGCGGTCCAGAAAATTGCCGCCCGCGCGCCGTCGCGCGGGAAGAGACCGCCATCGTGGCTTATCGGCCGCGCAGGCGCACGCGCTGTAGCCAGCGCCGGCGAGAGGGTCAAACGGCGCAGCGCGGCGAAAGTTTGCCGGCCGCTGATTTGCCAGCAGTGCTGGCGCTATGGCTCAGCGTCGGTGGATGATGGGTCGCGATCATCATACGCCGCGCCCGGTTCTCGGTCGTTGCCCATTTCTGCGCGCGGAGCGCCGGCGGCGCCTTCGTCGTTGATGATCAGCAGTTGGTCGAGGACCGCCGTGTCGATGTCGTTGGACAGAAATTGCACTGAGCCATCGGCATACAGCGCGTTGCTGCCGCCGGGGTGCGTGCTGCCGTTGGTGGGGTCGCTGGCATATTCGATCTGTTCGCTGGTGTCGCGCGGTTCGGTCCAGACGATCTTGGAGTCGGCCGCCTCCATGACGGCGATCGTGTTCGACATCCCATCGGTGATATCGCGCAACTGGATCGGCTCAGGCGCTTGAAACATGCGGTTGGGGCCGGCATTGGCCACGTAGCTGGTGTATTGCCCCATGGCATCAGGATCGCTGGGGCAGGCGAAGTATGGCGGCATGCGATGCGCTAGCGCCAGGTTGTGCGGACTGTCCCAAGGCTCGTCGAGCTTGTACTCGTCGTACAACTCCTGCTCTTCGAGGAACGGCAGAATCAGCACGCGCCAACTGACCAGCGGCCGGCCATTGGCGTCAGGAATATACGCTGGCGGAAATGAACCAAATGAGTCGTGGTAGCTGTGCAGCGCGATGCCAATTTGCTTGAGATTGTTGGTGCACGTCGTCCGTCGCGCCGCCTCGCGCGCGGCATGCACCGCCGGCAACAGCAGCGCGATCGGGATACCACTACAGCACAAGAGCAGCAGCATGCTGCCCACGATCACCAGCACCCACTTGAGCGGCGAGCTCTTGCGCGCCGGCGGGGCATAGCCGGGGGGCAGCGCCGCTTGCCCTGGCAGGCCGGGGATGGTGATCGTCTGCCCGCACTTGGCGCACGGGCCCGACATGCCGGCGAACTCGTCGGAGACTTGGGTTTGGTTGCCGCAGTGCGGGCAGGCGTAAGAGATTGGCATCGGCCCCTCGCTAAAGTTTGAAGTGACGGGAGGCTACTGGGTGACGAGGCCGGGTCATTATGGTGGCGCGGCGCCGGTCTGACCAGCAAATCGAATAGTTCGGCAAATTCGGGCCGCGGACTGCTACTGCACCGATCGGCTGGGGACGAGATTCAGGCTTTCAGCCGCTTCCCCTCTGCGCTATGAGCGCGGGCGAAACTCAGCACATGCGCCAGTTTGCGATCGATGAGCTGGGAACGCACTTCGCCGATGGTCGGAAAGTGGTCGGCGGTCAGATAGCGCACATCCAACGACATGTTGTAGAGCGTGTGCCAAGATGCGTTGAGGCTGGGAAACTGTCGTTTGACCGCCTGGTTTCGCTCGTGATGATCGCGGCTGTGCGCGCCGCGTTCGGCAAGCATCATTTCGATCGCTTCCACACCAATATAGAAGGCGACCGTGGCAAGCCAATCCGGAAACTCGTCGGGCACAATGGCGAGAAACTGGCGATGTCGTTCGCACTTTTCTCGATGCTCAGCCGCGCTGGGCATGATAAATCTCGAGCGAGCTTGCCGGGTCGAAGAACGCCCGCAATTGTTGGTCGTTGCTGGCCGGGATTTGCAGCACTTCGACCGGCCAATTGGCGCCGAACAACTGCGAGTCCAACTCGGCAACCGCATCGCTCAACGTGAGATCAAAGCGATTGGATCGAGTCACGACGTAAATCGTGTAATGATCGGCCGGCGCCGTCATGTAGCAGGCCAGCACGCGCTCGGCATGGTTGTGACACCACCGGTGAACGATCGGAAAGAAGTCGGAGCGAAGCTGGGTTCGCAACCGATCGAGGGCAACCTGCTGCTGAGCGGAGTCGACCTTGGTCGGCAACGCCATGACAAAGCGATTTTCGTCCTCGGGAGTGATGCCAACCTGACCATCGTCCCAAAGGAGCTGAATCGGTCTATCGGCGGATGATGGAGTTGAACTGGCCACTTTGTCGTTCCTTCGAAGTGTCGAACTACTAGAAGCCTATACTCCGGCAATCGGGTGTCAAATTAGCACGCAGATCATTCGATCGGCCGGGATTTGCCGCACTGGATGGGCGAGGGTTGAATCATGGCGATCAACCGTGACCCGCCGTGAACAAATCAAAAAAGTGAAGGTAGTAAGCCATGGCCACAATCAGAGCACCGGCCAACAGCGCGAGGCCAATTGTCGTTAGAAGCCGCGGCAGAATAGATGGCTCTTCGGCGCGTGAGATGGTGATGCTTTTCCCACATTTGGCGCATGGGCCGGTCTTGCCAATGAACTCGTCGGAGACGTCGGTTTGGCTGCCGCAATACGGGCAGGTGAAGGCGATGGGAATCGGCGCCCCTGGTGGTTAACGAATATTGATTTCGGATTGAATCGTTCACCGTCACTTGCCACGGCAGGCGCGCACGGCCTCGGCCAAACGGCGTGCGTTGTTCTCGATGGTCTTCAGGTCGCCGGCCGCGATGAGTTGGGCGCTGGCCAACAGGCCGCCGACGCCGACCGCCGCGGCGCCCGCCTCGAAGTAGGTATGCACGTTCTCCACGCTGACGCCGCCGGTGGGCATCATGCGCACCTGCGGCAGCGGGCCTTTGAGCGCCTTGAGATAGGCGGGGCCCACGACTTCGCTGGGAAAGATCTTCACGATGTCGGCGCCCGCCTCCCAAGCGGTGAGCACTTCGGTCGGGGTGAAGGCGCCGGGCATCACCGGCTTGGAGTAGCGGCGACACAGTTCGATCACCGCCGGCCGCACCACCGGCGTGACGAGAAACTCGGCGCCCGACAAGATGGCGATGCGAGCGGTCTCGGTGTCGAGCACGGTGCCGGCGCCCAAGAGAGCGCGCGCGCCGAGCCGCGCGGCGACGGTTTCCAGCACGCGATGCGCTTGCGGCACGGTGAAGGTGACTTCGATTACGTCGATGCCGCCGGCCACTAGCGCCTCGGCCACGTCGGCCAGTCGCGCGCCGCTATCGGCCCTGAGGATGGCGACCACGCCCAGGTCTAGCACGCGCTGCAGTAGCACTTCTCGCGACATGACGGCTCCTGATGTTTTGAGAGTCTTTTACCATGACGCGCGGCGACCGCCAAAACGCCGGCCACCGTCGGGGCGGCGCGCCACTTGCCAGCACGGCGGGCGCGGGGCAGAATTCGGCAATTGGCCGCAATGCCCTCTCACGCGAGGAGATACCCGATGAACGCGCGCGACGCCTTGAAACTTTCGATCGACATGGGACAGACAGTGGCGATGGGCTACGTCGACGACCTGACCGACGCCGACTTGTTGCGCCGCCCGACGCCTGGCTGCAACCACATCAACTGGCAGCTAGGGCATTGCATCAGCAGCGAGCAGCAGATGATTGAAGCGGTCGCGCCCGGCGCGATGCCGCCGTTGCCGGCGGGCTTTGCGGAGAAGTACACCAAGGAAACCGCCACGATCGACGACCCGGCGAAGTTCTCCAACAAGGCCGAGCTATTGGCGACGGCCAAGGCGGTGCGGGCAGCCACGCTCGCCGCGCTGGCCAAGACGCAAGACGCCGATTTCGACAAGCCGACCGGCATGGCCTACGCGCCGAGCGTGGGCGCCGTGTTCGAGTTGCAAGGCAGCCACTGGCTGATGCACGCCGGGCAGTGGGCGGTGGTGCGGCGGCAGTTGGGCAAGCCGCCGCTGTTTTGATCAAAGTGGCTCTGTACGCGCTATCCACCAACGCAAACGGACCCTTGCGGGTCCGCCTGCGAGCGATTGCGTGATTTGAGGCGCGGCCGATCAGCCGCCGAACTCGGGGCGGCGGCGGCCGAGTTGGTTTTGCAGTCGCTGCACGATTGAGCTGTGCATTTGGCTCACGCGACTTTCCGACAGGTCGAGCGTGGCGCCAATTTCCTTCATCGTCAGCTCTTCGTAGTAGTAGAGGATGATGATGAGCCGCTCGTTGCGGTTGAGCCCCTTGGTCACCAGCCGCATCAGATCGGTCTTCTGGATGCGGCGCGTGGGGTCTTCCCCCTTCTTGTCCTCCAGAATGTCGATCTCGCGAACGTCCTTGTAGCTGTCGGTCTCGTACCACTTTTTGTTCAAGCTGATCAGGTTCACCGCGCTGGCGTCCATGATCATCTTTTCCAGTTCGGGCACGCTCAACTGCATGTGTTCGGCCAGTTCGACCTCGCTGGGCTGGCGGCCCAGCTTGGCTTCCAGCGTTTTGATGCCTTCGTTGAGCTTGCTCGACTTCGAACGCACCAGTCGCGGCACCCAGTCCATGCTGCGCAACTCGTCGAGCATGGCTCCGCGAATGCGCGGCACGCAGTAGGTTTCGAACTTCACGCCGCGCGACATGTCGAAGGCGTCGATCGCGTCCATCAGGCCAAACACGCCGGCCGACACCAGGTCGTCCAGCTCCACCCCTTCGGGCAGGCGCGACCAGATGCGTTCGCCGTTGTACTTGACCAGCGGCAGATACTGCTCGATGAGTCGATTACGCAGCGGCTCGTTTTCTGGGTCGGCCTTGAAGGCCTTCCAGACTTCTTGAATGTCTTCTTCGACGTGCGTACGAATTCGACCGACAGCGAGCAGCGTCGTCATGCAATCCTCCGTGACTGACTAGCGCGAAGCGTGCGTTTGAGCGGTTCGTCCAGGCGGGCGAGTCGTTTGCCGCGAGCGAAGCGACTAAGTCGCCGCGCCGCGCGGAAGCGATTCGCTCGCCGCCAAGGCTGCCTTCTCGGCCAACATTTCCGTCCGGACCGAATCTTCCACGATCCGGCCGGCTAGAAAGCCGATGATGGAACCCAAGAGGGCGAACACCACCAACGACAGCCAGGCGTGAAGGAGCATCGTGCTCGCGTTCCCGCTGGAGGACGCTTCCCGAGCCAACATCGTGGCCATTGCCAGAGGACCGAGAACGCCCGCATAGGCTCGGCCCACGATGCCCGACTCCCGTCGCCAGTAAACTCAATCTTGCCGTTACAGTTTGACTATCGGTGAAGTGCCGATAGTGCTCGACTGTTATCGGCCTAGCAACACCTCGTCGTTTAGTGATTCTGTGCGCGATTTTCCGTGTACGTAAATTGGGCAATTGTCCGCGCGCTCCCGCGCTGGTTTTTCGTTGGATGGGTCGGTGGCGGCGCGGGCCCAGTGGGCCTGTAGCGCGTCGCGTGTGTGGGTCAGCGCGCGGGGGGCCGGCGCGTCGCGTTCGGTCTGCGCCAGTAATTGTCGATGCCGTCCGGCCAGCTTGAGCGCCGGATCGAAGGGAATCCTGCCCGCCAGGGCGACATCGGCGCCGAGGAAGCGGCGCGCCGATGCTTGCAATCGCTCGGCCACGTCGCGGGCCAGGCGGTCGGTGGCGGCCTGGTTGACCAGCAGGCGCACCGGCGTGGCGCAGCCGCTGGCCGCCTGTTGTTTGATGGCGCCATAGGCGTTGACCACCGCCGGGTTGTCAGGCGTGGTCACGAGCAGCGTCAGGTCGGCCGCGCGCCATAGTTCGCGCGCCAGCGCCGAGCGCGCGTGGCCTACATCGGCGAGCACGACATGAAAGTTGGCCAGCGCCAACAGCGGTTCGATCAACTGCTGCGCGGCCGCCACGGTTTGCGATACGAGTAGTTCGCTGCCCCACAGGCCGCAGACGACCGGCAAGCTGCCGGGGCCTGCGGAGATGGCGTCTTCCAATGAGTAGCGTCCCAAGAGCACGTCGCACAGCGTTCGGCTCGGCTGCATGTCGCACAGAGCAGTGGCGCCGGCGGCCGCCAGATCGGCGTCGACCAACAGCGCGCGCTGCTTGCCATCGTTCCACAGCGCCGCCAGATTGACGGCGACGCTGGTGGCGCCGACGCCGGGCTGACTGCTGGCGACCACCACGAGCCGCGCGCAGCGCGCGTCGCGCCGTTGGCCGCAGCGAGAGCGGCGGACCAAATCGCGCAGTTGGCTGGCCTGGTCGATGTGCATCTGAAAATGAGTTCCGTTAGGCGATTGTCGTCGCAGCGGTCAACAACCGCGACACCAGTTCGGCGGGCGTGGCGGATTGGATATCGTCGGGCACGTTTTGGCCGTCGGTGAGGTAGCTCACCGGCAAGCCCGTTTCGAGCAGCACCTCGAGCAGGTTGCCGCAGGCGAGCGCTTCGTCGAGCTTGGTGAACAACAGCGAAGTGGGCAGCGCGCAGGCGAAGCGCTCGATGGTGCGCTTGAGCGTGTTGGCGCTGGCGACGCTGGAGAGCACCAGATGGACCTCGGCGGCGCGGGCTTCGTTCAACAGGGCGCGTAGCTCTTGAATGCGCACTTCGTCGGTGGGGCTGCGGCCGGCCGTGTCGACCAGCACCAACTCCTGATCCGACAAGCGATCGACAGCGGCGCGCATCTCGCGCGGCGTGGAGACGACCTCCATCGGCAGGTCGATGATCTCGGCGTAGGTGCGCAGTTGCTCGACCGCGGCCACGCGATAGGTGTCGACGGTAATCAGGCCCACGCGGCGCCGTTCGCGCAGGCGAAAGTTGGCGGCCAACTTGGCGATGGTGGTGGTCTTGCCGACGCCAGTGGGCCCGATCAGCGCCACGGTGTGACAGCGATCGCCGGGTGGCGCAATGGGCCCGCTGGCGCGAACGTCGGCCTGGAGGAGTTGTTCCAAGCGCGCCTGAACCAAACGTGAGTCGGCCAGTTCGTTTGGCGCCGCTGTTTGTCGCACGCGCTCGATCAGTTGCCGGGCGATGGTTTCGCCCACCTCGGCTTCGATCAGGTTGGTGAAGAGCGTGAAGAGGCCAGGTTGCAGGTCGGTGGATTTTTTGGGTTCGGCGTTCTGATAGAGCCGAGCCACCATGGCTTGCAGTTCGCTGATTTGTGTTTTCAACTCGTGATGCGCCGCCGGCGGCAACTCGGCGGGCGCCGCGGCAGCGGGCGGGACGGGCGCGCCGCGGGGCGGTTCGGGACGCGCATCGTCCCAATCGCGGCGCGGGGCCATGCGGCTCGGCAAGCGGCTCGGCACATTCACATCGCGCGAGGCGATCACTTCGATGCCGCGGCGGCCGGGCAGCCAGCCCAACAGGCCAGCGGGGCGGCACAGCCGGGTGTGCAGCACGGCGGCGTCGGGGCCCAACTCGCTACGGACGAGCGACAGGGCCTCTTGCATCGTCGCGGCTCGAAAGGTTTTCACTTCCATGGCGTGCTACTAAGTGACATTCAAGGAGGAACGGCGTCAGCGACCCGGAATTTCGTCGGCCACCAGCGCCACCGATTCGATCTGCGTATCGCGCGTGATTTCGTTGTAGCTCAGCACAATCAGGTTCGGCAGTTGCCCCACGGTGATCTGCTTGAGCCCCGCGCGAATCTGCGGGCTCACCAGCACGATGGGAGGCCGATGCGCGAGCACCAGCTTTTCCACGTCCTTGGCGATGATCTGGCAGGTCTTGTCGACCGCCGGCGGAGACATGCGCAGAAACAAGCCGCGCTCGGTGTGCTCCACGCCGGCGCGGATCCGGTCTTCGAGCGCCGGGTCGAGCGTCACCACATGCAGCCGACCGCTGTCGTCGCGATACTTGGTGCAGATCACACGGGCAAGCCGATGCCGCACGTACTCGGCGAGCAAGATCGGATCCTTGGTGCGCGAGGCGTAGTCGCCGAGCGTTTCCAAGATCGGCCCCAGATGCCGGATCGGCACGCGCTCGCGCAGCAGCATTTGCAGGATCTGTTGAACCTCGGGCAGCTTGAGCTGCGAAGGGATCAACTCGTCGACCACCGCCGGCGATGTTTCTTTGAGCTGATTCACCAGATGCTTGGTGGCGTCGCGCGTGAGGATTTCGTCGGCGTGCTTGCGCACGACCTCGGTGAGATGCGTGGCCACCACGCTGCCCGGCTCGACTACCGTATAGCCGTTCATCTCGGCCTGGTCGCGCTCGCGCGGGTCGATCCACAAGGCGGGCGTGCCAAAGGCGGGGTCTTTGCCCGGCATGCCGCCGATCTTGTTGCTGACCAACGGCGACTCCATGGCCAGCAGCAAATTGGGATGCACCGTGCCGTCGGCGACCGGCATATCGGCGATCTTGAAGCGGTACTGCAACTGATCGAGCCGCATGTTGTCGCGGATGCGCACCTTGGGGAGGATGATGCCGAGCTCGGCCGCCACGTTCTGGCGCACGCGCTGGATGCGCTCGAGCAGGTCGCCGCCGCGTTTGGGATCGGCCAGGCGAATCAACCCCACGCCAATCTCCAGCTCCATGGGGTCGACGGCCAGGTAGTCTTCGATCTTCTCCTCGGCGGGCTTTTTTTCTTCGGCCTTGGCTTGCGCCGCGGCGACCGCCACCGCCTGGCGTTCCTTTTTGCGCATCGTCACCGCCAATCCCACGCAACTGGCCGCGATGGCCGACAGCGGCAGCTTGGGCAGATCGGTGACGGTGAGCAGCATGAGAAACGCGGCCGTGACCAGCATGGCCTGCGGGCGCGAGAACAACTGCCCCAAAAACTCGCGCGGCAGGTTGGTTTCGCTCGAACTGCGCGTGACCAGCAAGCCCGCGGCCAACGAGACCAACAGCGCCGGCACCTGGCTCACCAGACCGTCGCCAATGGTGAGCATGGTGAAGATCGACGACGCCTCGGCCAGCGACATGCCCGACTCGAAGACGCCGATCGCCAAGCCGCCGACAATATTGATGACGGTGATGACCAACCCGGCGATGGCGTCGCCGCGGACGAACTTGCTGGCGCCGTCCATGGCGCCGAAGAAGTCGGCCTGATGGGTGATTTCGCTGCGGCGGCGCTGGGCTTCTTTCTCGTCGATGACGCCGGCGTTCAGGTCGGCGTCGATGGCCATTTGGCGGCCGGGCATGCCGTCCAAGGCGAACCGCGCGGCGACTTCGCTGATGCGCGTGGCGCCTTTGGTGATCACCACGAACTGAATGACCAGGATAATGACGAAGATGATGAGCCCGACCACGATGTCGTCGCCGGCGACGAACTCGCCAAAGCTCTTGATCACGCCGCCGGCGGCCAACATGCCGTCGCTCTCGGCGCGGGTGAGAATCAAGCGCGTGGTGGCGACGTTGAGCACCAGCCGTCCCAGCGTGACCGCCAACAGCAATGTGGGAAAGATGCTGAACTCGAGCGGCGTCGCCACGTAGATGGTGGTGAGCAGCGTGAGCACCGAGATGCAGATGTTGGCCGACAACAACACATCCATCAGCGCCGGCGGCAGCGGGACCAAGATCACCAGCACGCTCGCGATGATCGCGACCGGCAAGATCAGGTCCTGGCTGCGCATAAAGGGCGCAAGCGGACTCGTAGCTGTCGTGGCGCCGCTAGACATCCGTGTCTTTGGGCTATGGGTTTCGAGCGCAAGGGAAGACGAGAAGCTCGCCTGCCCCAGGAAGCGGGGCGGAAGTTAATCGAAACGATTTTCAAAGTCCAGACGGCCTTGCGCCCGCTTCATTGCGGCGATGCAGGCGCAGAGCAACCGCCGTCTGCACAAGCACTTGCCAGCGCGCCGGCGCCGGCGCACGCGCCTGACGAGCGAGCGAAGCTGGCGAAGTTGTGGTGACTGGCTCGCCGCTATTCAATTCGCCGCCGCCGCCAAGCGATAACAACTAGACCGCGCGGTAGTCAGGCGCTACCGCATACTTCCGCCGCCGCTCATTCGGGCCCACATGATGGTGCATCGCCGCTGGCTCGTTGGCTGTTTGGCCTTGTCGCTGTTGCTGGCGTCTGGTTGCCAGCAAGCGGGCGACAGCATCTCGCTGGCCGCTGTCACGCCGCCGCCAGAACCCGCGCCGCCGGCGATCGTGCGGGGGCGCATCGAGTTTGTCGACAACTACGAGGCGGGCCTGGCCCAGGCGCGCGAGCAGGGCAAGCCGGTGCTGTTGTATTTCACCGCGCACGCCTGCCGCTATTGCAATGAGATGGCGGCCGACGCGTTTTGCCAGGACCCGGTCGTGGCGGTCTCCGAGCGGTTTGTCTGCGTGCTGGTCGACACCGACGAACAGCCGCGATTGTGCGAACAGCACAAAGTGGACGTGCTGCCCACGCTGGTCTTTTTGTCGCACGACGGCGAAGCGCTCGAGCGGGTGACGGGCAAGCAACTGGCCCACCGACTGGTGATGGAGATGCAGGCCGCGTTGCAAAGCGTGGCCCGGCTGAACGACTGGACGCCGACGATGGTGCGGTAGGACGGCGACGAGGTGAATGCCAGGGTGAAGTGAAACGCAAAGTCGTCAAGGCGCCGAGCTCGCAGTTGAGTGACCAGGGAAGACGAAAACCGCCGAGACGCGGAGACGCAGAGGGGGGAGGCGACTGATAAGTCGAGTTCGACCTTCTCCCTCCGGGAGAAGGTGGCCGATAGGCCGGATGAGGGCTTTTCAGATTGAAAGAGGAGCCCCCCTCACCAGCGACCTACGGTCGCTACCTCTCCCCCTACTACGCTTCGCTCCGTGGGGGCGAGGTGGGGAGATGAAAACCGCGGAGACGCCGAGACGCCGAGGGGAGGAAGCGACTGATAAGTCGAGTTCGACCTTCTCCCTCCGGGAGAAGGTGGCCGATAGGCCGGATGAGGGCTTTTCAGATTGAAAGAGGAGCGCCCCCTCACCAGCGACCTACGGTCGCTACCTCTCCCCCTACTACGCTTCGCTCCGTGGGGGCGAGGTGGGAAGAAGAAAACCGCCGAGACGCGGAGTGGAGGAAGCGACTGATAAGTCGAGTTCGACCTTCTCCCTCCGGGAGAAGGTGGCCGATAGGCCGGATGAGGGCTTTTCAGATTGAAAGAGGAGCGCCCCCTCACCAGCGACCTACGGTCGCTACCTC
>JAIBBY010000023.1 GCA_019694455.1 Pirellulales bacterium | reverse complement strand
GGTTCGAGTCCTTTATCGCCCACTGGACGGTTGTGCATTACAAGGCAACTGCTCGCAAACCCCGGCCAGCCCGGGGTTTTTTGTTGCGCGCGGCGGTGTGACTTGCGGTTTGAGGGCCGGTCGCGCGTGCTGACTGCGCCGGATGATGCGCCGCTGCGCGACGATGTGGAGTACGATACGGGCCTGTGATTGGAGCTAGCGGCGATTCACTTTCGCTGGCCCCGATCGACGCCGCTGACTGGCCCACAGGCAACCTCCCCTCAAAAAACTTCCTTTGGCCAATCAGCGAGCTAACCTGGGAATTGCCGCGCTGCTCGTGCTGACCGCGGCGGGCATGTTGCCGTTCGCCAATGCTCCCTGGGCGCACCGCGACGATTACGCCAGCGCCGCCTATGCGCTCATTGCGCGCAACCATGTCGAGTTTGGTCTGGCTGCCACGCGCGGCGCCAGCGTCTTGAACGTCGATCGGACCGCGCCGGCCGAAAGCCCAATCTATGCACATCACCCATTCTTGTGGCCACTGGTCGAGGCGGCCACGTTTCGGCTGTTTGGCGCTAGCGAGTTGGTGACGCGACTGGTCTGCATCGCCACGGCCTCCGCCACCATCTGGCTGTTGTTTCGACTCCTGCGCGAGCAGTTCTCGACGCGCGTGGGGTTCTTCGCGGCCGGACTGTTCGCGGTGTCGCCGGCCAATCTATTCACCGGTCGCACCAACTCGCTCGAACAGCCCGCCAATCTCTTCGTGGTGGCGAGCGTATTGGCCTACACGCGCTGGCGGGCACAGCGCAGCGGCGGACGGTTGTTGTGGTTGCTGGCCGTGCTGGCCATCGGCATGCAGATCGAGTGGCAGATTTACTATCTCGCCGCGATCTTGCCAGTTCATGCCGTGCTTAGCGGACGCCAGCGCGACGATTGGCTGGCCGGCGCCGCAATGGCGGCCACGGCGCTGGCGATGTTCGCTCTCTTTCTGGGGCACTTGTGGCTGGCTGACGCCGCGCAGTTCGCCGATCTTAAGAACGCGTTCTTGTTTCGCAGCGGACTGATGAGCGCGCCACGGCAGTTAAGCTTTGCCGGCACGGTGACGCAGTTTGGCCCGGGGGAGTATATCGAGACGCTGCTGCGGCACGCGGCGCATTTAATGACGCTTCCTTTCTTGCTGGTCGCCGCAACGGGGCTTTTGTATTGCGCCGCCGGAATGCGGAACGCGCGCAATCGCCTGTCGCTGGTGACGCCGTTGTTGCTGATCGCGCCGGCGCTGTTGCACAGTGCGATCTTCTCGAACGCGATGTTCGTTCACGAGTGCATGGTCATTCTCTACTTGCCCGGCCTGGCCAGCGCGGCGGCGGTGGCCATCGACAGGTTTCTGGCGGCGACCATCGCGACCAACCAAGCCGGCCGACTGGCCCGCGACCGGCAACAGGTGGCGGCGCGGCGCGGGCTTGCCGCGCTCGGCGGCTGGCGCCTGGTTGGCGTGGTATTGTTCCTGGTCGTTTACTCGATGCTGTCGCTGCGGCGTACGGCCGAGCTTTATAGCCATCCCAACTTCGACGCGTTGATCGCGGGCGTCGAGATTGGCGATGTCGCGGGGCCGCATGACAACGTGCTGGTGCTCGGCATACCGTATCATCCGGCAGTTGAGTGGTACGCCAAGCGCGACGTGCAGTTTGCCGATCGCAACCCGACCGGCGCGGCGCGACCCGACCGGGCGCCGACGATGGTGGCGGTGCTCGACCATGTGGACGACTGGCTCGCCGCCGCCAGCCAGCAGGCAGGGGACGATTTTGCTCGCCAGACGCGCGGCCTACTGGGTTTGGTGGAGCAGGCCCAATCGCGGCAAAAGACCGATCATCTCACGCTGTATCGATTGAGCCCGAGCGATCAACCGCCGCCCGGCGAATCGACTCGCCGGCTGCTACAGTAGCAGTTCAGCGAAGTTCCATCGGTCGGTTGTGGAAAGCGTCATGTCGCAAGGCCAGCCAGCAGCGCCCGCGCGCGTTCGCCCGCCGCGGCGGGTGTTCATCGTGCTGCCCGCCTTCAACGAGGCGGCGCGCATTGGCCGATTGCTCGACAACACCGACGACGCGCTGGACGAAGCGGGGCTGGCGTATCAGATCATCGTGATCGACGACGGCAGCACCGATGACACGGCGCGGATCGTTCGCGAGCGCGCCTTGCGCATGCCCATCTTGCTCAAGCAACACGCGCAAAACCAAGGACTAGGAGCGACGATTCGCGATGGGCTGTTGGCCGCTGTCGAGTTGGCGTCGCCGGCCGATGTGATCATCACGATGGACGCCGACGACACCCACTCGCCCGGCCTCATTCTGCGGATGGTGCGGCTGATCCGCGAGGGATTCGACGTGGTGATCGCCTCGCGCTATCAGCCCGGCTCGCGCTCGATTGGCGTCCCCTGGTCGCGCCGCGTGTTGAGCTATGGGGCAAGTTGGCTGTTTCGCGTATTGTACCCCATCTCGGGCGTGCGCGATTACACTTGTGGCTATCGGGCCTATCGGGCGGAGGTGATTCAACAGGCCGTGCGGCGCTACGCCGACGACTTTTTGAATCAAGACGGTTTTCAGTGCATGGTCGATATCCTGCTCAAGCTGCGTCCCATGCAACTGGTGTTTGGTGAAGTGCCGTTCATCTTGCGCTACGACCAGAAGGAGGGGGCGACCAAGATGCGGATTGGCCGCACCATACGGCAGACCTTGGCGGTGCTGGTCCAACGAAAGTTCACCCGATGGCAGTGAGCTCGACTTTTGATCGCGACTACTTCGCCGCCAACTACGCCAACTATCAACGGCAGAACCCCGCGCGCAAGCTGGCGTTTTACCGTCACCTGATCGAACCGGCCGCCACCTGCGATCGGCCCGCCAAATTGTTGGAAATCGGCTGCGCGTTCGGCGGCTTTTTAGCGTCGCTTGACGACCGCTGGCGCTGCTGGGGGCTGGATGTGAGCGACTACGCTATTGAGCAGGCGCGGCTAGCGGCGCCGACGGCCACGCTGGCGGTGGCGAGCGGCGCGCGGATACCGTTTGCGGAGACGTTTGACTGCGTGGCCGCGTTCGATGTGATTGAGCACATTCAAGACCTGGAGCAGGTCGCCGATGGCGTTTTTCGGCATTTACGCCCGGGCGGATATTTTGTGTTTGTCGTGCCGGTTTACGATGGGCCGACGGGGCCGATTATTCACGCGCTCGACCGCGATCCCACGCATCTGCACAAGCGGTCGCGCCAATTCTGGATCGATTGGCTCACCGGCCGCTTCGAGTTGGTCGACTGGCACGGCGTGTATCGCTATCTGCTGCCGCTTGGCTATTACGTTCATCTCCCGACGCGGCGGTTTCGTCGGTTCACACCGGCCATCGCGGTGGTCGCGCGGCGGCCGCTGGAGAGTAGCGCGACTTGAGCAGCCAGCGGCGTTAACGTATCCGACTCGCCATACAGTCAACGTACCTACGAGAAACGGCCGAGCGACTTGGGGGGCCGCTCGGCCGTGGTGCTACTGGGATTAGCGAGGCAACTGAGATGCTCAGCCGATCTCGTCGAGCAGGCGCTCGAGCGCGCCATCGAGCTTGTCGCCCGTCTCGTAGGAGCCATCGGCGATGGCGGCGCGCAGCGACTGCACGCGCTCGTGGCGGATATCAGGGATCTCGCTGAGCTTGCTGGCCAATTGCGCGGCCTGCGAGATTTCGACCTGGTCGGCGCCTTGCGTGGCCGCAGCGGCGCGGGGCGCGGCGGCCGGCGAGGTGGTGTGCGGGGCGCGGATCGCTTGAGGGCCGTGAATGTAATTAGGTCCGTAGATTTGCATGCTCTGTCTCCGGCGACTTCTGGCCCTGGCTCAGGCAGATCGCGGAGCGTGTAGTTCGCCGCGATCGGCTGATCGACAAACGCGGTTCGCGCTTGTCGCCTTGGCCATGAACCAAACGAGCGGTCGCGGACTGGCCGACCCTGTTCTCCCGTCTGAGCCTCGTGGCGGCTCGTGCGATTGCGGCGCTGGGGAGAACGTTTGGCGAGTGATCCCGCGAAGCTGCGTTCAGCTCAAAACAACGACACAGTAACTCGGCGCCGCTTTCCGTGTCGCGTTCGACTTCGCGGGCTCTGACACCCGTTACATCGGCCGCGGAGGGGCGGCAATTCCATCCAAAATTCGAGAGGCCGTCAACCTTTTCACACACCATGCAACTCACATAAGCGGCCGCGCCAATGCTAGCAGCGCGGGGCACTTTGTTGACTTGGCGAAACGTTCCACCCGCACGGTCCGCGCCGCTGGGCGCGGCGTGCGAAACGGCCGGAGTATCGCTTCTGGAACACGTTGCGTTTCGGCAACGTGGAACCCGGTGCGGGGCTGAGTATAGGCCCGCTCTCCAGACCAAACAACGTCAACCTGCGACCCCTCCTCAGCGCCCTGCAGAGGCAGCACAACTCGGCAGCAGGCCGTGAAAAACCCCCCTCCGCGCGATACTTACCAGCAGTACGCGGGTTAAACACGGTAGAGACGCCCTTTTTGCAAAGGTATGACGATGACGAAAAATACGCTGATTCTCGGGATTGCCGTGTTGCTCGGCTTTGCCCCATTTGCCTGGTCGGACGAAGACAAGCCGGCGTCGAACATCGACGCGGGCAAGCTGTTCGAGCAGTTGGATCAGAACAAAGATGGCCAAGTGACTGGCGACGAGGCTCCGGACGACAAGCGGCGATTGTTCGATCGGCTGGTCGATCAGGCTGACAAGAACGGCGATAAGCGGTTGAGCGCTGAGGAAATGGAGGCCGGTTTAACCGCGGCAGAGACCAAACACGGCAGCCTGGACGACCGACCCCAGCGCGGCCCGCGCGGCGATCGCCCCCGCCCGTTTGAGCGACTGAAAGAAATGGACGCCAACGGCGACGGCAAGGTGGCGCTCGACGAATTGCCGGAGCAGGGGCGAGGAATGTTCGAGCGGATGCTCGACCAGTTCGACGAGAACGACGACGACGCGCTAGATAAGGCCGAAATGGAGAAAGCCGCTCGTGCCATGCGCGAGCGATTTGCGAAAGGCCGGCCGGATGGAGAAGGTCGTGACCGTCCCGATGGCGATCGGCGTCGCCGCCCCGATGGAGAGCGACGGCCGGGGCGCGGCAAGCGTGGCGGCCCCGATGGCCCCCATCCCGATCATCATGGTCCCGGTGGACCGCCGGCGCAGTTGTTTCGTTCGCTAGACGCCAACGGCGACGGCCGCATCGACGGCGAAGAAATCTCTCGCGCGGCCGAGACTCTCAAGGCGCTCGATCGCGATGGTGATGGCGCCATCACGCCACAAGAGATCGTCGGTCGGCCACACCGACCGGATGGCGAGACGCTGGCCCAGCGTGGCGACGGCCCTGCCCCTGATCGAGCGCATCCGCTGCTCGAGCGCCTACTGTCGGCCGACAAGGACGGCGACGGCAAACTCTCGAAGGAAGAGGCGCCCGAACGGCTGAGCGAGCGCTTTGACAAGATCGATCGCAATAGCGACGGCTTCATCGACCGCGATGAACTAACCGTGCTGGCCGAACGAATGGCCAAGAAGGGCGACAAGGGGAAGCCGGACGGCAAGAGAAAGCACAAGGGCAAAGGAGGCCCCGGCGGCAAAAAGCGTCACCACGACAAAGATCGCCACGACAGGCCGGACGACGGAGACAAGAAGCGCGACGAGGTGTGATCGCTCGCCGCGGTTTACTCGGCCAGCAGCCACTCGACCACCTGGGCCAGTCCATCGTGGCCGAGTGGCCGGCACACGCGATCGGCGGCGACGATGGTTTCTGGCGTTGCGTTGCCCATCGCCACGCCCAGGCCGGCGCCCTCGATCATGGGAATGTCGTTAACATCGTCGCCCACGGCGCAAATTTCCGCCGGGGCAATGCCCCACTGCGCGGCAAGACGCAGGACCCCCGACCATTTGGTGACCCCGGCAGCGGCGACTTCGCACATGTAGCCGGTGTACTTGGGGCTGCGGAGCACATGGGTATAGAGCGCGCCGGGGGCGGCGGCTTGCAACTGCGCTTCGAGCGCGAGCATTGGCGCCTGATCGCCCATGACGAAAAGCGCAAAGACGCCATGCGGCGGATCGTCGGCCAGCGTCGGCAACAACCGCTCGCTGCCCGCATTCAGCCGGAGGAATTCTTCGAGTCGCGGACAAGCGGTTTCGAGCCGGGCAATGTAGAAGTCAAAGCCGTGGTGAAAGCTGTCGGCGTAGAGCATCGGCTCATAGCCCGCGGCGACCATTTCGCTGACGACGCGCAGCAATACGGGGCGAGGCACTTCGGCGCGAAACAATGTGACGTGGTCGGCGGGGCGTTTGATGAGCGAACCACTGGCGGTGACCACTGGCACATCAATACCCAGTTCTTGAACGATGGCCAGCACGCGGCTGTAGCGGCGGCCGGTGGCCAGGACGATCTGGATGCCGGCGGCCCGGGCAGCGGCCAGCGCGCGGCGCGTAGCGGGCGTGATATGGTCGTGAATGTCGACCAGCGTGCCGTCGATATCAAGCGCTAGTAGTCGGTAGCGAGGCATGCGAGGCCACTTGCCGAGAAGAAATCGAAAGCGTCGCCGCGCAGTCTATTGCCAGCGCCCGCTCAACGCCATGCCGCCAGCGCGCGGCCAGGTGCGCGCTATTCGGCCGCCGAGCGCGAACCATGGGGGGATCCGCCGATTGGCTGATCAAATGGTAAGGGACGACCCGCCACGGCGAACCCTTGTTGATACAACTCCGCCTTCAGCTTGCGATAGGCCTCGAAGCCATCGGGATAGGTCCACAGCGTGACGGTGGTCGAACGCGGATTGAGCGCCGCGACGCTACGACGAAACTCACTGGTGGCGGTAAGTGCCATGCCGGTTGGTTCCCCTTCTTGCGGAGAGACCGGCACAAACTCGCACTCGCGCAGCCGGATGTAGCCGCCGTCGCGCTCCAATGTGTATCGCATGCGAAAGCCGGCGATCGGGCCGGCCGTGCCGGTGGCCTCGTACTGTTGGCGCAGCTTGTCCTCTTGGCGGCGCATTTCTGCCGGCAGCCGATCGAGCAGTCGCTCGATCGGAACTTCGGCCACGCGCCCGTCGCGCAGTTGAAAGTGCGCCTCCTTGCCCGTGACCACCTTGGAGATGGGAGTGGGATAGCTCACCACCTGCACGGTTGGGCGCTCGCTGGTCACGTCGCTGGCGAGCGCAAGATCGACGCGAGCCATTTCTTGATCGATGGCGTCGGTCGCGCGGCGCAGATCAAAATCTTGCTGGCGTGTGGCGTCGAGTGCGCCGCGCGCGGCGGCGATCCATTGCTTGCCCTGTTCGGCCTGCACGGCCAACAGGCGGCGCTCTTCAAACACGACCGCGCCGGCCATCTGCACCTTTTCGATCTCGTGGGCCAGTCGCAGCACGTCGTCTTGCAGCGACTGGGCCTCGGCGGCCAGTTCCGCGAGCTTGGCCGGTTGGGCCGTGTCGGGCGCTTCGGCCTGCTGCGCTCGCATGCCGGCCACCACCACCAGAATGACGATAATGCCGACCATGTTGCAGATCACATCGAGAAACGAGTCGCTACCGAAGGCCTCTCCCTCTTCGCGAATTCGACGTGAGACGTAGCGGGCCATGCGAATTGAATTCCTAGCGGTTTGTCGCGGGCGGCGCGCCCACGATCTTGGTTTGCCGGCGGCGCACCTCGATGCCGCTATCGGCCAGCAGCGATTCGAGGTCGCTCGCCCGCGCTTCGCCAGTCGGGAGTACGTCGAGCACCAGGATGGGATGCCAGTACAAACCGTTGCCGGCGATGCCCCAATGATCGATGTGTTTCCAGACGGCGCCGATTAGTTCGTCGACCGCGTCCTCGGTTTCGCCCGCCAGCGGCACATCGTGCCGACGGCCCGAGCCGTCGTCGCTGACAATGGCCAGCGAATTTTGATGACATTCCACGACGATCGGCCGCGACAACGGCGCAGCGCCACGGGCGGCCTCGGGCACACCCCAGTTCTTGCCGCGTTTGCGCGCCATGCTTTCCAGGTGCGGCGTGGCGCTGTAGTACGGCATTCCGCCCGGCTTGCCCCCAGGTGAGCCAGGGCCGTGCGCCTGGCCCGGAGTATCGAGTGGCGACGTGCCGAGCGATGGGCCCTCGGCGCCCGATGCTCCGGGGTTACCCGCGCCGCCACTCCCTGGTTCGGGGCGGTTTGATTGGGAACTGTTCGATTCGGCGCCACTAGCGCCAGCCCGCGAACCGCCGCCGTGCTGAGAGGCGAATTCGCCATCTCCCGCCGCGCCAAAGGTTGACGACTGCCGCGATCCCTCCTCGCCAGCTTCCGCTGCGTCAGCGCCGTGCTCGTCGCCTTGGCCCGGATATTGCGCCGCGCCGCCACGGCCGCTCATTATGGCCTCGGGTGGAAACAGACCACCGTCGGCGCCGATCTCGCCGCCGCGACGTCGATCAGTCTCTGCGCGGGCCAGCGCTTCGCCGCGCTCGTCATCTCCCACGCCAGCGGCCGCGCCGCCGCGTCGATTGCCGAACGAGGGCCGCGAGTGGCCGCCGTAGTGATCGCGATTGGAATCGCCCGCCGCGATGATGCCGCCCCCGGTGGGATTGGCGCGATAGACGCGATTGGACCTGCCGCCAGAGCGCGGGGCAAGTTGGGCGAGCAAATGTTGTTGCTCGCGTGCGGCCTCGATTGCTTCCTCGACACGGCCGGCCAACTCGACATCGGGCTGGGGAAACGCGAGTTGCCAGTCTTCGTCGATCAACTCGTAGCCAAAATCCTCCCCCCAAGATTGCAGGGCAACGCGCGCCGCCCAATAGGCGTCGATGCCATTGGGCCGCACCAGCAGCAAGGGATACGGTTCTTCGTTTTCGGCGATGCGTTCATTGAGGTGCTGCCGCACGGCGCGAACCGCGGTGGCCAGCGGATTGCCGGGGCCCAGGGGACCGGCGAAGTCGTCTTCTTTGAACGTGATGCCTTCGGGCTGCAGCACAATGCGGTCGGAGCGACATTCGAGGTAGACGGGCACGCGGCGAGTGCCGTTGGGGCCTTCGTACGGAACAATGGCGTAGGAGGGCGCGCGGTTGGACTGCTCGCGGCGACGATCCTCGAGTTCGACGCGCTTACGGGCCAGTTCTCCCTGCTTGCGATCAAGTTCAAACTGAAGTTGGGCGCGCTCCTTGGCGGAGAGCGCGGCGGACCGGTCCAGTTCGTCCTTGGCGCGAATCAACTCGGCAAGCTGGGCGCGCGTCTGGTCGCGCGATTGTTCCAGATGTCCTAGCTCCAATTGACGTTCACGCAGGTCTTGCTGGGTCTTGTCGCGCTGCTCAGTGAGTTGCTCCACGCGCAGTGTCAAAATCTCGTGCTCGGCGGCCTGCTCGGCCGTCATGCCTTGCGGCTGGCCGATGTGGTTCTTAGCGCGGTAGGCCACCACCGCCAACAGCAGCGTCATCACGCCGAGCGTGCTCAGGAGCATCTCGAGGAACGGGAACAACGAGAACCCGGGCTTCGATTCGCGATGGCGTCTGCTCATGGCGCGCGCCGCTCCGCTCGAAGCGCGCCGCGGCGATCCAGGCATGGGCCGCCGGACAGGTGGAACGCGCTTGGTGACAGACGCGGCATGCGAACTCAAACGTTGAATGGCCAACCGGCGACCGCCAGCCAACCTGGGCAAGTCATCCCGGCCCCTCCGTGGGGCGACAAGATGTAGCCGAGTTGCGGCAGTCGATCAACTTCGCCTTGCGCGCCAGACGCCGGCGCGCAAGATCCGCAGTAAGATCGACCTAATCGGCAAACTCCGTGAGATAATTGGCGCCAGCCGCCTGCTGTCATGCGAGGCAAGGCAAACTGAGCGTTCTGCGCCGTGGTCTGACTGGCAACAGCATCGCTAGCTGGGAAGGTTGCGACAGCGCTAGCAGCGCGCGGCGCGGCTGATAATCGAACGACGCGGCGCGATTCGATCATTCGGCAAACTTTGCCAAAGACGGCGCGCTGCGCCGTCCGATTTCAATTTCACCGGCGCTCTGGTCGCCGCGATTGAGACAGGGGGGCGACTCCTCGGGATTCGAGAGTTGCCACGTTTGAGCTGGGCTTCCCAGGAGGGAAACAGTCCGGTGATGGCCGCGCAAGCGGTCTCCCGGACTGTTTTATTTTCTACTCGAAAGCGCCCGTGCGCTGGCACGCCGAAAGTGCGGGTACCGCACTACTAGGCCAACGCCTTGTGGATCTGCGTGGTCCATTGGCTGGCGGCCGGATGTTGCGCGGCCAGGCGATCGTAGTTGCGCCGGCGCTGGGCCTGCGACTGGTGGCTGTGCACCAAGGTGTCCGCCACCAAGGTGGCCATGACCACGACGCCAAACATCATGAGCAGGATCATCTTCGTACCGCGAGTTGAATGGGCCGCTGGAGCGATTGCCTCGTAACGAACAATTGATAAAGGCATTCGCGGCGCCAATCGATTTGTGCCTGTGCGAGATATGGCACAACAATATATAAAATAACGTGTTACGATAACCTGACTGTGGTGCGTGCTCGTAAGAGAGGTCGCCAGCGCATCCAGAATCGCGACACCGCGCTAATCGAATTGACGACAGTCGGCTAGCGCCCGCTGGGCGCGTAGGTGGCGAAGCAGCGCGGGGTTTCCCACAGCCGCACTTCGACCACCGGAAACTTCTGCGCGGCGG
Organism: Pirellulales bacterium; assembly: GCA_019694455.1. Lineage (NCBI taxonomy): Bacteria > Pseudomonadati > Planctomycetota > Planctomycetia > Pirellulales > Pirellulales bacterium. The sequence goes on along the minus strand of JAIBBY010000023.1, from coordinate 68,002 downwards.
TGAAATCGAAGATCAGTTTGGCGATGTTCTCGGCGGTCGGATTGTCGTCGATGAGAAAGAGAGGTTCGCCCAACTCCTGCAGGACCTTTACCGCCGGATCGCGCCGACAGAGGATCATGCGGTGATCGAGCGTGTCGTCGATCCAGCGGCTAACCACGTTCTTGATATCGCTGAAGTCAAGCACCATGCCGCGATGGTCGAGGCCTTCCGACTCGATGGCGATGACGGCAACGCCGTTATGTCCATGCAGATGGCGGCATTTGCCTTCGTAGTTGAGCAGGCGATGGCCATAGCAAAAATCGATCTCGCGAGTCACTCGAAACATGATGGCTACTCGGGGTGCGATTTAATCGGGCAATGGGACGGCGCGGCGTAGTGGGTGGGATCGTCGATGCCAGCCTGCGAGAAGGCCAGTCGCCGCTCTTGGCACTTGTTGCAGGCGCCGCAATGCTGACCGCCGACCGGATTGATGCAGGAGAAACTCAGTTCCAGCGGAAAGTCACGGCCCAGACGCATGACATCGACTTTGTGCCAATCCGCAAAGGGGCGCCAGATGCGCAGCGGCCGATTGCCTCCCAGTTCAAGCATCGTCTCCAGCGCGGCGAAGTAGCGATCCGTGGCGTCGGGAAAGGGATTCGAAGCAAGCGGCGCTAGCGCCAACTGCGGAATGTCGTGCATCTGGCAGTAGAGCGCCGGCTTGCTGACCAGCAGCAGGTTGCGCCCCGGCAGATAAACGGCTTCGTCCGGTGTGTCGGCATCGGGCACGTCGCCTCGGAGGCTCCAGTGCTCTCCATACAGATCGGCCACCGGCATTTCGTGTACGACCAGCGGACGCACCCAAGGCGAAGCAAGTCGCGCCAGCAATTGGCGGACGGCGGCCAACTCGGCGGCCTCCCAGCGCAAATGCGAACGCACATAGACCGGCTGCACGACGATCTGTTGATGCGCCAATTGGGCGAACAGCACCGCGCTATCGAGCCCACCACTGAGCAGCACCGCCACCGGCGCGCCGGCGACCGGTGGATCGAGTTGGATGGGCCGATCAGGCAACTCGGGGGTAGCCTCGGTCGCTGGGATGGGGGTTAGGTGGTGGTATTTTAGACCATTTGGCACGTTGGTCGACAGCTAGCCCAATTCGAGCGCGGTCTTGTCTAGCGTCGGCACAATCGCTACAGTCCGCCGCCCCACAATTTCGGTCCTCGCGGGGCCCCGATTTGCGCGCTAGCCAATTGGCGAGCGGAGCAGCGTGAAAAATGCGGCTGATCGGCGATTCGGCGTGACCGCTAGTGGCGGGACGATGGTCTGTATCGGCGGCGGACATGTAGGCAGGTGGTCAAAACGCAAGGTTTTCCTTGAATTGAAGTTGGGTGCTTTTAGAATGAAAAAAGGCGTCCTCCATTTTGTCGTAAGCGGCTTCGGCCTCTCAAGATCGGTGGCGGGCGCCGGCCTGTTGTTGGTCCTGGTGGTGGCGTGCGTGCTGGGTGGGGATGAACGGGGTGCGGCCTACGCCCCAAAACCGACCCTGCCGCAGGCTCATGCTGGCGATCAGGAACTAATCGCGTTGTCGTTCGCGGCAAGCGACAAGGTGCAACAAGTGACCGTAATCGACCCGCGCAAGCAGGTCATGAGCGTCTATCATATCGATGCCACGAACGGAGCGATTGAACTGAAGAGTGTGCGGCGCATTGAGTGGGATCTGGAGATGAGCCAGTTCAACGCGCTCGATCCGCTGCCGCAGGAAATTCGCTCGATCATCGAACAAAACCGATAGCGTTGGCGCCATAGCGCAGGGAGGCCGTTGGACCGCGCGTGAAGCACGAGGTGGCCCATGGCCATGAAGCTGATCAGCTTGGAAGAAGCGGCCCGACTCTTGGGAGTCTCCGTCGACGAATTGACTCGCCGGCGCGAGCAGCGCGAGATTTCTGGCTATCGCGACGGCGCGACCTGGAAGTTCAAGGAACAAGACATTCTGCGGCTGCGCGACGCCGAGCAAGACGTCAGCCTCGACGACGAATCGGATTTTGATTTGTCGCTGCCCGAGATCGAACTGATGTCGCCCAAGCCGGCGACGCCCCCTCTGCCCGCCATCGAAGACGACGGCGACACCGACGATGTGGTATTGCTCAGCGACCTGGAGCTAGGGCAATCGCCGGGGGCGTCGAGCACGATCATCGGCAAACCGGGCGCGCAGTCTCCCGAGGAGAGCGACATTTGCATCGTGGCCGAGGACGATGGCGCCAAGAACTTGCCCGGCGGCAGCGGCCTCTTGTCGGGGGGGAGCGATCTGGCGATGGCCGGGCCCGGCGGCAACGCCTCCGATTCGGGCAGCAACCTGCGGCTGGTAATCGACGACCAGCTGGACGTGTCGACCGAGGCCGACACGCAAATGCGGATCAGCAAAGATCTGTTGCCGGGCGCTGGCAAGCGCGACATTTCGCTCTCCGACGACCTGGCGATCGACGAGTTGGTGCTGGCCGACCCGCAGGGGGGCAGCAGCAGCGCCAGTCGCGGCAGCAAGACGGGGGACAGCGGCATCGCGCTGGCGGTGGAGGATTTGGACGACGACGAGCTGGTGCTAGGCGGCAGCGACATTACGCTGGGCAGCGCCGACAGCGGCATTTCGCTGGCGTCGCCCTCGGACAGCGGCCTGTCGCTCGAAGAGCCGCTCAAGCTGCGGACGCCGAAAGAAAAGATTGTCGAGACGCCCGACGAGGAGGAGTCGCTGGCGCCGCTCGACGAGCCGAGCGAAGCTGGTTCGGACGACGACTTTTTGCTCACGCCCATGGCGGAGGCAGACGCCGACGACGCCGACAGCGGATCGCAGGTGATCGCGCTCGATAGCGAGAGCAGTTTTGGCTCGGACATGCTGGGAGACGACGCCGGACTGGGCGGCGGCATGTTCGAAGACCTGGGGGGTGTGGAAGCCGCCGACGCAGCGGCCGATCCGTTGGGCGCGGGCTTGGCCGCTGGTCCCGGTTTGGCGACCGCGCCAGTGGGAGCCATCAGCTCGCGCGAGGCGCCGTACACCATGGGAAACGTCATCTCGCTCTCGCTTTGCGCCCTGGTGCTCAGCCTGGGCGGACTGATGACGGTCGATCTGATGCGCAACATGTGGAGTTGGGACGAGCCCTACTCGCTCACCAGTTCCTTGGGCGACGCCATTTTGAGCGTGGTGCCCATCGGCAAGTAGGCGGACGACACGGATGCAACGAAGCGGATTCGAAAGGAGTCGAATCATGTCGAGCGTGCGGGGCCTGTGGCTGGCAGGCGCTATGTTTTCGTGTCTATTGGCCGGCTGCGCCTTTGTGCCCAAGAGCCGTCTGACGGCGTCGGAAACGCAGGCCCGCGCCCTGTCAGAACAGAATCAGGCGCTGCTGGCCGACCTGGAAAATCGGAAGGTCCACTATCAGCACATGGAAGATCGGCTGCGCCGCGCGGAAGAAGATTTGGCGTTGGTCGAAGAGCAGCTCAGCTCGGCCAAGCGGCAAAAGAGCGGCACGAGCGTGCGCTAAGCCGTTGCGGGCGCAAGTCTTCATCGACTCCAGTGCGACTACAGAGTTCTTGTCGTGATTGCTTGAACTCGTGGTGCCACCTCTCTGGCGGGGGCGTCATCCTCGACTCGGCCCCGCGCTGGCGCCTATAATCTTGTTTTAGAAGCGAATTTGGTGGCGGGTCGCTGCTCGCACGCGCGTCCCCCCTCGCCACTGCCCTGCCAGCTCCCCTCCTTTTACGCACGTCGCACCCCCTCGCACCATGGCGCGGCCCAAGCAACACACCGCCGATCAGTCCCTGCCGGTTCGCGCCGGCGTGATGCTCTATGAGTTCGCGGCGTCGCTCAAGCTGGCGGTGCCGCTGATCTTTGCGCTGGCGGCGGTCCTCGGCTGGGCCACCTTTGTCGAGCGCGAATACGGCACGCGCGCCGTGCAGTTTGGGCTGTATGGCAGTTGGTGGTTTGGCCTGTTGGGTGTGCTTTTGGCGCTGAACATCTTTTTCGCCGCCGTGATTCGCTATCCCTGGAAGCGCTACCAGACCGGCTTTGTCATCACGCATCTCGGTTTGCTCACCTTGTTGTTTGGCTGCCTGCTCACGCGGCGCGGCGGCATCGACGCGCAAATGGCGATCTTTGAAGACGACGCTGGCCAATACGCTTATAGCGGTAGCGAACGGATCGAACTGGCCATTCAGCGCTCGCCGGGCGATAGCGCCGAGGCGGACGGCAAGGTGCAGGTCATTTCGATCCCGTTCGAAGGGGGGCCCTTCAACTGGGCCGATCTCGAACGGATGCGGCGGCTGCCCGCGATCAGTTCGCTGAAGATCGACGGTAAGTTGGCGCCGACCAAACTGTTGACCGCGCTGCCGAACTGGGTGGCCTGGAATCTGGCGCCGATCAGCCGGGGCGTGCTCTACGATCGCGAGGGGATCCGCGTCGAGGCGCTCGATTATTACAGCAACGCCACCGAGGTCGACGCGCCGCGCTTGGCGCTCGAGCTTTCGATGCCGCGGATGCAGCAACTCGATAGCGAGGGGCGCGCTGGCCTAGGCGAAGAAAGCTGGATGCCGGTCGAACTGGCGATTCGCGATGGCTCGCGCGGGCCGCTGGCCAAAAAGGGAATGGGCGATCGGCAACGCAGCGGCGGCGGCAACTTTGTCTTGATGATGACCCCCGACGCCGCCGAGGTGGAGGCGTTCTTGAACAGCCGGCCCGACGCGGCGCTGCCGCTCGACGGCAAAGGGCAGGTGGTGTTGTTCGCCGCCGGTCAGCGGTTTCCGATTCGGGTCGAAGACAAGCTGGGGCAACCGGCGTTTCCGTTGGGAGACACGGGTCTCACGGCCGAGGTGGTGAAGCAGGTGGCGCAGGGCCGCCCGCAAAACGCGGCCGATGGCGGCTACGAGGCGGTGGAAGACGCCGAGGTGCAAGAGAGCCCGGCAGTGGAGATCGTGGTGCGGCGTGGAGAGGAAGCGCCGCGACGGATGGCGCTGTTCGCCAGCTTTCCGGAATTCAACTACCAGGCCGACTCGCTAGGCGTGTATGGCAGTTATTGGGTCGATTTTGGCGAGAAGAAGTCCGAGCAATTGCTGGCCGGCCAGGGAGGGGCGCGCATCGACATTTTGCAAGGACCCGCGCAAAAACTGTACTACCGTTACTGGAACCGGCACACCGTGACCGAACTGGGCGAGTTGCCGCAAGACGGCAAGGCGGTCAATGCGTTCAAGATGCCCGTCGCGCAGCTCAAGATGCGCGTGAAGGAATACACCCCGGCCGACGCGCCCTGCAAGGTGGTGCTGCCGCGCCCCTTCGATAAGTCGCTGGCCGCGCAATCGGCGCTGCGGGCGGTGAAGCTCAGAACGACGGTCGACGGCAAAACGAGCGACTTCTGGCTACTGGGCGCGCCACCGCTGGCATTCAACAACGCGCTTTCCGCGTCGGAACTGCGCACGCTGTTGGGCGACAATCGCAGCGTAGGCGTCAGCTTTCCGCTGGAGCAGATTGACGTGGGATTTTTGATTAAGCTCGACGACTTCGAGCGTCGCCTCGATCCGGGCACCGACACCGCGTCGGGCTACGCCAGCCAGGTCGATTTTCTCAATCCCGCCACAGGGGGCGCGGTGCTGCGCGACGTGAAGATCAGCATGAATGCGCCGGTCGATTTTTCGGACCCCAACAACGGCCGCTCGTATCGCCTGTTTCAAGAGTCGTTCGCGGGGCCGTTCCGTCCGGCTGACAGCATGTACCGCACCTATTACCGGCTGCATCCCGATCATCCGCGCCGCGACAATTTGTATAGCTCGACCTTAACGGTGAATTACGACCCCGGCCGCGGGGTGAAGTATTTGGGCTCGCTATTGGTGGTGGCGGGGATTGTCACGATGTTCTATATGCGAGCCTATTTCTTCAAGCCCGTGCAGCGCGCCGAGCCCAAGGCTGCGGCAGTGTCGTCGCCGCCACCGCGCGAGATGGCGACCATATGAACACTTTGTTTTTGTCCGTGGGGCGCCGCCATCGATTGGAAAAGTCGAGCCGGTTTTGGAGTCAGTGCTTTCCGCAACCCTTCCGTCACAAGTCCGCGTGGTGAGACATGAGACGATTTTCTTGGCTCTGTGTGGTGTTGAGTTTGACTGCTTCCAGCGCGCTGGGGGCTAGCTCGCCGAGCGCGCTCGACTGGAGCGCGTGGGACACCCTGCCGGTGGTGCACGAAGGGCGCGTGATGCCGCTGGATACCTTTGCCCGCGACTCGGTGCGCGAGATCTGCGGTCGCGAGAAGCCGACCTTCGACCTGAGCGCCAGCATGCCGGCGGCGGAGCTGAAGTCAGAGGCGATGGCGCCGGCGCGCTCGCTGTTTCCGGGAGACAAGCCGCGCCAGTTCAAGGCGTCGGAGTTGCTGCTGAGCTGGCTGATCGAGCCGAGCAAGTGGGAAGACGTGCCGTTCATCGAGGCCAAGCACGAAGGCCTGCGCGAGATGTTGGAGTTGCCCCTCAAGAACGAGGCGGGCGAGGCGCTGGCCTTTGTCTCACCCAATCAGCTCAAGAACTCCGATGGCTTTCAGCGTCATTTGATGGAACTGGCCGAGCGGCAACGCGCCGCGCAGCGCGAAGGTCAAGAGCCGCGCATGAGCGAGGCCGAGAAGAAGCTGGAGAAAGTGTGGCGGGCAGTGACGATCTGGAAGCGGCTGGTGCTGGCCAAGTCGCTCGATAGCGAGGCGATGCAAGGCTTGCAGCAGTCGCTGTCGACTGCCGCCGAAGCCTGGCAACAAGTCGCGCCAGAACTGAACATGATCGCCGAGGCGGGCGGCGAAAAGACGCAATTGCAGCAACCAGTCGAGCAGGCGAAGCAGGCGTTCTTGCAACTGGCCGAGGCTGCGCAAAAGCCGACCGCCACCCTCACCGAACTGGAGGCGCCGGCCCGGCAGTTTGCCAGCGCCGCGGCCAACTTGGCGCAGCAGTTCGCGGGACTCGCGCGGCGAATGGCCGAGCATCCCCCCGCGGATTGGGAGAAAGAAAAGCAGGCCGCGCTGCTGGCGCGCCTGGAGGACGTGGCGGGCAGAACCAAAGAACTGGCGATGGCGGCGGCGCGGGTTGAGCGCGCGCTGTATGAAAACGGCGAATGGCTGCGCGTCGTGCCCGCGCTCAACGCGGCGGCGCTGGAAAAAGATCGCGAAGCCGACGATCGGGCCGAGCCGTGGCTCGACCTGGAGACGTTGCTCTATGGCACGCCGGCGGCGCTGGCAGGCTATCCACCCGCCGCGGTGCAGGCGGTGCGCGACGCGTTTACGCAACTAGCGGCAATTTACCCCGAACGCGACGCGCGGCCCAACGACTTTGCGGCGGCCACGCAGGGGTTGTCTCGTTCGCTGCGCACATTAGGAGAAGAGGTCGAACCGCTGCGCGACAAGCTCGATCTCAAAGAGCGCGACGACGACCTGATCGCTTACACGCGGTATCCGGCCGCCAGCGTCACGGCAACGGAAGTGCGCTACAACCGCTTGCAGCCATTTCAATGGTCGTGGGCAATCAGCTTTTTGTCGCTGTGGCTGTTTGGCGCGTACATGATTGGCGTGCGCCGTCGCGGCCTGTTCTACGCCGGGCTGGCGGTGCTGTTCTTTGGATTGGCCTGGGCCGTGTACGGCTTTTATCTGCGGGTGATCATCACGGGCTGGGCGCCGGTGACCAACATGTATGAAACGTTGATCTACACCGCTTTCTTTGTGACGGCGCTGGGCGCTTGGTTCACCTTGTTGCCGGTCACCTGGCCGGGACTGCAAAACGCCTGGCGGCTATCCGCCGCGCCTCCCACCTGGGAAGCCACTGAGCTATCGGCCGATCAACTGCGCTTAATGCCGCGCGGTCGCTGGAACGGTTTGGGCTGGCTCTTGCAGATCCCGCGTTTGGCGCTGGCCGTGGTCGTGGTCTGGGCGCTGACCATGGCCGACTACGCGGCGGGTGGGCGCAAGATCATTAACTTGCTGCCCAACATCGACGCCGGGCAAAGTCTGCCCGACTTCAACGACCTGATGACCTGGGGCGTGGGCCTTGTGATCTTGCTGCCGACGGTGTGGTATCTGCCGCGTGCATTCGCGACGGCGCTGGCGTTTCCGCTGGTGGCGCGGCGCAGCCTGGGGGTGCAGCGCGACAAACTGTTCGAGCAGGTCTACGCGCGCTGGCCGTTCTGCGTGTCGGCGACGATGGCGGCCACGTTGGGCGGGGCGCTCGCCAGCTTTGCGCCGATGCTCGACAGCGGCTTTGGTCCGTTGACGCCAGTGCTGCGAGACAACTTTTGGCTGTTGATCCACGTGCTGACGATCGTTTCGAGTTACGCGGCCGGCGCGCTGGCCTGGGGCATTGCCAACATCGCGCTGGCGTTTTACTTGTTTGGCGCGTATCGCGCGCCAGAAGCGAGCGGTGTCGCGCTCGGGCATCGTCCGGCCGGTCCGGCCGGCGGACACTCTGCGTTTGTCGGCAAGCGGCCGCCAGCGCAAACGGCGGAACTATCGAGCTTTGTCTATCGCGGTGTGCAGGTGGCGGTGGTGCTATTGGCCGCTGGCACGCTGCTGGGCGCCTTGTGGGCCGATGTGGCCTGGGGACGCTTTTGGGGTTGGGATCCCAAAGAGGTTTGGGCGCTGGTGTCGCTGCTGGTGTATCTGGCCATCTTGCATGGACGGTATGCCGGCATGTTCGGCAACTTTGGGCTGTGCGTTGGCGCCGTGCTCGGCTTCACCGCGATCATCATGTCGTGGTATGGCGTCAACTTCTGGCTCGGCGTGGGACTGCACTCCTATGGCTTCGGCGCGGGGGGGCAGTATCAAGTGCTCGGTGGCGTCGGCCTGAACTGGCTGCTCATGCTGGCCGCGGTGGCACGCTACCAACTGGAAACCAAAGGAACCGTCGCGTTTTGGCGCGGCAGCGAAGCCGCCCCCACCAGCGCGGTCGCCGAAGCCAGCTAAGGCGTAAGATTGCTCATTAGCGCTGCGTTGTCGGGCGCGTGTCGGCGGGACGCGTGACCATGCGCTCGTCGGCTGCCGGCAGCGGAAGATGCCTCGCCAGGCGCTGCGCTTCGCTCGTGCCGGGCATCACGCTCCGCGTGGCGGGAGTGAGCATTTCCACGAGTTGGCCAATTGGCTGACGGCCGCGCGATTGTCCAATCAGCACCCCCTTGTCGTCGATCATGATCGCGCCGTTGGTGGTCGATCGACCGCGCAGTTGCACGCCGCGCGCGCCCAGCGCCACATCGAACGCCAATTGATCGTAGGCCTGCGGCGCTTGCTCTTCGACGGCGATGGGCGATCCCGTGCTCGGCAATTGCAGCGACCGTGCGGCGTTCAGCAGCGAGCGCCCGACCAGACCGGGCCCGGCGATCACGGTAGCGCTGGCGCGCTCGATGCGCCGACCCCGCAGCACCAGCGAACTGACGCCGCGCGCCGGGTCGGGTCGCGGGATCTCGATCTCGGCCAGACCGGTGAGCACGTGGGGCGAGCAGGAGGCCATCACCGCCTGCAAGTCGACCTGCGTCAACCGGCCGAAAAGCTGCGTCTGCCACTCGCCGCCAAGTTGACTGGCGAACATCGAACCGCGAAACGTGGCGTCATGTCCTAGCCATTCGACTTCGACGCCCAGCGGCGCCAGCCAACGGCACGGCACCCGCGCTTCGCCCGTATGAAACTGCACATCGTAGCGCGGCGCGAGCGGATCGCGACGCTCTAAGACGCGTGCCCGCACGCTGTCGGCGCCGACTTGATCGGCCAGCGCGAACGTCAGGTACGCCTGACTCGCGCCATCAGCCGCCGCGTCGAAGCCGGCCTGCAAGCGCAGGAGCGCCACGGGTTCGTCACCGGCCGGATGATCGTCGAGCCGCCAAATCGCTTCGCTGGCAACCAGGCGCACGGCGCCAGTCGGCGGCCGGCGCAGCGCGTCTTCGACCCATTCGGTCAGACTCGCGGCCACGTCGGAATGCAGTTCGAGCTTGTCGAGCGCGACCAGCCAGCCGCTGTCGGCGCGCTGCGCGTCGACGCGGTTGGCGCTGGCCACCACGCGGCGTGTGCGCGGGTCGCTTAGCTCCAGGCCGACGAGGCGCATGACCCCCGGCAATGGATAGCTCACGCGCGACGTGGAAACGTCGACACCGAGCGCCAGGGCAATATCTTGCTCGACCGCGCGGCGGTGTGCGGGCTGCCGCAGCCATAGCGCCGCGGCCAGCGCCGCCAGCGTGGGCGCAAGGCAAAGGCCCACGAACAGCAGGCGGCAAAGGTTGATTCGAGTTCGCTCGTGCAGAAACATCCGTGTTCCTGAAAGGGCGATAGTTTCGGCGCTGGTTAACGCTGGCGCGCCATTTCCAAAAACTGCTGGTAACGGGCTTGCATCTCGGCGAGGCTGTCGCCGCCAAATTTATCGACGAGCGCGGTGGCGATCTCAAAGGCCACCACGTTTTCCACAATCACGCTGGCTGCGGGCACGGCGCACACGTCGCTGCGTTCGTAATTGGCCGACTCGGGCTCTTTGGTGCGCAGATTGACCGATTCCAACGGTTTGCGCAGCGTGCTGATCGGCTTCTTGGCGGCGCGAATCACCAGCGGTTGCCCGTTAGTCATGCCCGCCTCCAGACCGCCGGCGTTGTTAGTGGGGCGCAGGTAGCCCAGGCTCTTGGAGTCGCGCGCGGCCGGATCAAAGGCGATGGCGTCGTGAACTTGCGAACCGCGGCGGCGCGCGGCCTCGAAGCCCAGTCCGATCTCGACCCCCTTGATCGCTTGCACCGCCATCACGGCCTGCGCCAGTCGGCCGTCGAGCTTGCGGTCCCATTGGGCATGAGTGCCAAGCCCAAACGGCAAGCCCTCGACGCGGACCTCGACAATGCCCCCGAGCGTGTCGCCGTCTTTGCCGCAGGCGTCGATAAGGCCCTTGATCTCGTCTTCTTTGCTGGGATCGAGGATGGCCAATTCGCTGGCGTCGCGCCGGGCGCGCTGCTCGTCGAGCGACCCGGCCAACGGCTCCGCGCCAATGCCGCCCAACTCGACCACATAACCAAATGCGATAATGCCAAATGGCGCCAATAGCTGCTTGGCCAGTGCGCCGGCGGCTACACGCGCCGCCGTCTCGCGAGCGCTGGCCCGTTCCAGCACGCCGCGGATCGAGCCCAGATATTTGATGGCGCCGGTCAGGTCGCCATGGCCGGGCCGGGGGCGATCGAGATCGCCCAACCGCTCCAGCTTGTAGTCTTTGTTGGCGACTTCCAGGGCGATGGGGCTGCCGAGGGTGCGGTTTTGCCAGATGCCGCTCTTGATGTCGACCTGGTCGGTTTCGATGCGCTGGCGGCCACCACGACCATAGCCCCCCTGACGGCGGCGCAGCTCAACGTCGATCGGCGCGCGGTCGATCTCGACGCCTGCCGGGAAGCCGTCGATCAAGGCGATGAGCGCCTTGCCATGCGATTCGCCAGCGGTCCAGTAGCGCAAGGTCATTGATATTTGCTAGTTACAGAAATGTGCGAAAGTTGGGATCAGCCCACGGCGCGCATGCGCAGCCGCCAATCGGCGACTTCGCGCGAGCCGACCCCTCGCCAATTTTATCTGGACGCGCAGAACGCCGATAGGTCGATTGCCGGTCCGTGAGGCGGGCCACACCCGCCGTAGTTTGCGGTGGCCGAGCAGCTTGCTTCGAGGCTGCAGTTCAAAATCAATATGGCTCGATTTGTGGCATGGTTGTTGCTTTACAGGAAAATCCCCCCGATCAATCTCCGCTCTTGCACGCCTTGCGTGGGCAACTTGACGCTAACAGCGCGAAAATGGCCAGCACCTATCAGAAACTGCGCGATTTGATCGACGGCGTGCCCGTGGCCATGTTGACCATTGCCAACGGCCGCCGCACGCTGCGCAGCCGCCCGATGCTGGCACAAGAGGAACCGTTCGATGGCACGCTCTGGTTCTTTACCCGAGCCGACGCGCCGGCAGAAGCGCAGCTTGCTGGCGAGCCAGTGAACGTCAGTTATTCGTCGCCGAGCGACAGCCGCTATGTGTCCGTTTCCGGAGTCGCCCGCGTGGTGCGCGATCCACAGGCGCTGACCCAACATTGGCGTCCCAACTATCTGTCCTGGTTTCCAGAGGGACTGAACGATCCGCACCTCGCGCTGCTGCGTATCGAGGCGCAAGAGGCGGAGTACTGGGACCTGGCTTCCGGCAAGCTCGTGCAATTGCTGGGCTTCGGCTGCTCGCTCTCGGCCGGCCAGCCGCGCGAACCGGGAGAGCACGAGCGCTTTGAGATGGATCACGGGCGGCTGAAAGAGCAACCTGCCGAATGAAATCGTCCGACGCGCCGGCGCGGCGCCTCACGCCCGCGGATGAAACCGCGCATGCACCGACTTCAACCGTCGATGATCGACGTGCGTGTAGATTTGCGTGGTGGCGATGTTGGCGTGCCCCAGCAACTCCTGCACCTGTCGCAGGTCGGCGCCGCCAGTAAGCATGTGCGTGGCAAAGCTGTGCCGCAGCGTATGCGGGCTGACATCGGGGTCGGCGCCGGCGCGGATGGCGTACTTCTTTACTAGCTCCCAGATCCGCTCGCGGCGCAGACGATCGCCGCGGCGCGATAGCAGCAGCCATTCGGGCGCCGGCTGGCGCAGCGCGGCCGACTGTGGCCGCTCGTGTTCCAGATACGCGCGCATCGCCTCAATGGCGCGACGGCCGAGTGGCACCATCCGCTCCTTGTTCCCTTTGCCTCGGCAGCGGCAGTGTCCTTCGTCGGCGTGCGTGTCGCGCAGCCGCAGATTCGAAACCTCCGACGCGCGGCAGCCAGTGGCGTAGAGCAATTCCAGCAGTAGTCGATCGCGCCGCCACAGGCCATCGGCGGCGCGTGGCGCCTCGAACATCTTGTTCACCACCGCGGTCGACATGACTTGCGGCACCCGCTGCCACAGCTTGGGGCTGCCCAATAGCTCGGCGCGGTTCTCGGCCAACACCCCTTCAAGCTGCAAGTAGCGACAGAGCATCTTGAGCGACACCAGATGCCGCGCGATCGACGAGGGCGCGAGCGCGCGCCGCGACAGCCAGGCCGGATAATCAGACAAGTCGGAGATCGTCAGCGCGGCGACCGAGCGGCCGGCGAGCCATTCGCGAAAGTGCCGCAGGTCGCGCTCGTACGCCATCACCGTATTGGCCGACAGGTGGCACTCGTTGCGCAAATACGCGCTGAAATTCGTCAGCCAATTGCCGCTGTCCACCGTCTGGCGCTGGCTGGGCGGCAACACCTGTCGTCGTTTGACCATCGCTGCGTCTCGGGAGTTTTGGCCCCACTGGGGGAGTTGGCGCCATCCGCCGTACCCTTCTCATCGACCACCGTCGGGCAGGGAATGGACGGCCCTTTTTCGCCGGCGCCGCACTTGCCCCCCGCGACGTCGCCAACGACGCTATATTCTGCCTGTTCGTTATGGTTTATTGGCCGGGGGACTTTCTCACGTGAACATACTCGTGGTTGGCGGCGCCGGCTATGTCGGCAGCCACGCCGCTCGCTATCTCGCGCAACAAGGCCACGAGGTGTGGGTTTATGACAACCTCTCGCAAGGGCACCCTGCGGCGGTGGCGGCTGGCCGGTTGATCGAAGGCGACCTGGCCGACCGTCCGCGCCTGGAGGCTGCGCTCCGCGAGCGGCGGATCGAAGCCGTGATGCACTTTGCCGCCTTTGCGCTTGTGGGCGAGTCAGTGACCGATCCGGCGCGCTACTATCAAAACAACGTCGTAGCGGCGCTGACGCTGCTGGACGCGATGCGCTCCGCCGGCGTCTCCAAGATCGTCTTCTCCAGCACCACCGCCACCTATGGCGCGCCCGAGCGCGTGCCAATCGCCGAGTCGACGCCGCAGCGGCCGATCAACCCCTATGGCTTCACCAAACTGGTGATCGAGCGCGCCCTGGCCGATTACGCCGCCGCTTATGGTTTGTCGTACGCGGCGCTGCGCTACTTCAACGCGGCCGGCGCGGCGGCCGCTGGCGATATTGGCGAAGACCATGACCCCGAGACGCATTTGATTCCGCTGGTGCTCCAGGTTGCGCTGGGACAGCGCGACGCCATCACCATTTTTGGCGACGACTATCCCACGCCCGACGGCACCTGCGTGCGCGATTATGTGCATGTCGACGATCTGGCGGCCGCGCATCTGTTGGCGCTGGAAAAGCTGGCGCCCGGCGTCGGCCTGCAAATGAATTTGGGCAGCGGAAGCGGCGCCAGCGTGCGCGCGGTGATCGAGTCGTGCCGCCGCGTGACGGGCCACTCCATCCCGGTCGCCATCGGTCCGCGCCGCCCCGGCGATCCGCCAGAGCTGATCGCCGATGCGAGCTTGGCGCGGCAGTCGCTGGGTTGGCGGCCGCGCTACACCGAACTCGACGAGATCGTCGCCAGCGCCTGGCGCTGGCATCAATCGCATCCACGCGGCTACGACGACTAGACGGAGGGGCGCCATGTCCGCGCGTTCGATCGCCATTGTGCCTTTGTCGCAACTGGTCCCTGGCCAGGAGGCCGATCTATTCGCGCTGTTGTCGGCCAAGGAGGAGCTGACCACGCGCGACGGCAAGCGCTATTGCCGCGTCGCCTTTCGCGATCACGCGCGCGAGGTGAGTTTTCCGATCTGGGCCGAGTCGCCGCATGCCGCCGACTGCGCGGCGAACTGGACCGTGGGCGCCTTTTACAAGCTGCGCGCCGCCTATCGCCAAACCAATTACGGTCCCCAGCTCGACATCGAGCGGATTCGCCAGATCACCGACGCCGACCGCGCCGACGGCTTCGACCCGGCGATGTGCCGTCCGCGGTCGCGCTTCGATGTCGAGGCGCTGCACGCCGAGTTGTTGCGAGTGGCGGAGACGGAGATTCGCCGGCCCGAGCTGCAGTCGCTGGCGGTCGACCTGCTGACCGAACATCGCGAGGCGATTTGCGCGCTGCCCGCCTCGGAGCGGCTGCACCACGCCTACGCCGGTGGTTGGCTCGAGCACACGCACAGCACGCTGACGACGGCGATTTTTCTGGCCGATCGTTACTTGGCGCAATATCCCGACCTGCGCCCGCCGCTCGATCGCGATCTGGTCGTGGTCGGCGCGCTATTGCACGATATCGGCAAACTGCGCGAGCTAGCGCCGACGCCGCTCGGCGCCGAGCTCACGGCGCCTGGCCATCTGATCGGCCACATCGTGCAGGGGCGGGACCTGGTGCGCGAGGCCGCGGCCGGGCGCGACATCGAGCCTGAGCTATTGCTGCGGCTGGAGCACGTTTTACTGTCGCACCACGAAACGCCCGAGTACGGCGCCCCCAAGCCGCCGATGACCCCCGAGGCGCTGTTGGTGCGCTACGCCGACGATATCGACGCCAAGTTCCACATGTTCACGCAAGCGCTGGCCAGCGACACCGGTGACGGCCCGGTGACGTCAAAGAAGAACGCGCTGGGCCGCCACATTTATCGCGGTGAGTGAGCGGCCCGGCGGTGGGAAACCTCGACACTTTTGCGGCAGCGCAGCCAGCGAAAAACGGAAGCTGCGGGCGATCATTTGCGGTGGATTGGTCGATCGAATACTGTGGTTGACTGTTCTTTTCATCCCATGCGCAGTGCAGGCAGGTTCTCGCGGCCGGCGCGCGAGAATTGATGGGACAGTTTATGCGCTTCTCCGTGCGGCCCTTGCTGAACGCGGCCGCAATCATATTTCTGACGCTCGCCTCCGCCGAAATCGTGGCGCGCCTGGATGACTATTTGCGGCAAGGAGTTCGCCTCAATGCGTCTCCCGATCCCGAACGCGATCTGCAGATTATCGACGCGCGCGGGAGGCATGGCACACCACATGGCGCGTATAAACGCTGGCGACTCAATCGCTGGGGCTTCAATGCCCCTGAACTGTCACTGATCCCCGCCAGCGGCGTCGATCGCGTAATGGTCCTCAGCGCCTCCGAGGCCTTTGGACTCTTCGAGTCGCCCGGCAAGGAGTTTCCGGCTCAACTCGACACGCTTCTGCGCCAGCACGGCGACTACGAAGTGGTGAACGCGTCGGTGACCGGCATGACGGTCGGCGCCATGAACGGATATTGGCGAAATTGGGTCGGTCGCTTTCGGCCCGCGATCGTGATTGTTTACGCCTCGCCCTTGTTTTATCTGAGCGACATACCGCCCGACGTGGGCAGCAAAGCCAACTACCGATTGTTCTTGCCGCCGCCGAAATTTCAATCGCGCTTCGTTGGTCGCTTGCGCGACCTGGTCGATGTTCCACAGTTCGCGCAGGATTGGCTCGACCAACGAGCGATTGCCGCTCAGATCGCCAACAAGCCAGTCGATTGGCTGTTTGAATCGCCGCCTCTCGATCGACTCGACCTGTTCGAGTCGCATGTGCGCATGCTCTGCGAACAAATAGTCGCCGCCGGCGGCCGGGTGGTGCTGTGCACCCATGCCGTTGACGCATTGCCGCCATTCTCGCCAGCGGAACTACGCCAGTTCGAGAGTGGTCGAGTCCACCTGCCGCGCGCCACTGCCGCCACGCACGCGCAATTTCACGTGGCGGGCAATCAGCGCCTGCGCCAGTTCGCTGCGCGCAGCGGATATTCGCTCGCCGACATCGACGCCGCCCTGAGCGGTCAGGCGCGCTACTTCGCCGATCTGGCGCACTTCACGGACCAAGGCGCCGAGCGCGTCGCCCAACTTCTTGATCAGTCGCTCTCTTCGCTGAGCAAGCAATTGCCGTCAGCGCGACCATAGTCTCACACGCGATTGGGCCGCCGTCCTTTGCTCTTCAACAGCTACATCTTTCTGTTCGGCTTTCTGCCAGTCGCTTACCTGGTGTTTTGGTCGCTGCGCTCGGCATCGTCGCGCTATGTTTGGCTGACCGTGACCGGCTATGTCTTCTACGGGTATTGGGATCCCCGTTTTTGCTTGCTGATGGCTTTCTCCACGCTGGTCAGCTACACGGCGGGACTAGGGTTCTTGTTCGCCAAGACACAGCGCGCGCGGAACGTCATTCTGATCATCCCGATCACGGTCGACTTGTTGCTGCTGGGGTTTTTCAAGTACACCCGATTCTTGCTGGAAAGTGTGGTCGACGTGGCCCAGAGCCTCGGCTATTCGTATCACGTCGCGATTCCTGAGATCGTGCTGCCCGTGGGCATCTCGTTCTACACCTTTCACACGATCAGCTACATCGTCGACGCCTATCGTGGCACGATTCGACCTACGCGCAATTTGTTTGAGTTTTCGGCGTACGTTTCGCTGTTCTCGCAATTGGTCGCCGGCCCGATTGTCCGCTTTCGACAGATCGAGCAAGACCTGGAGAACCTCGGCTCCGCCGATCGCGCTCGCTGGCTGCCGTTGGGCATCTCGTATTTTGTGTATGGCCTGGCCGAGAAAGTGTTGCTGGCCGACGCGCTGGCCAATCTGGTCGATCCCGCGCTCGCTCAATATCAAGAGTTGTCGACGGCGGGCGCGTGGCTGGCCATGATCGGCTATAGCATGCAGCTTTATTTTGACTTTTGCGGCTACAGCGACATGGCGATCGGCCTCGGTTATCTCTTCGGCCTGCGCATCCCGCTAAACTTCAACTCCCCCTACAAAGCGCTCGATCCCTCCGATTTTTGGCGCCGCTGGCACATCTCTTTGTCGCTGTTCCTGCGCGATTATTTGTACATCCCGTTGGGAGGCAATCGATACGGCCGCTCCGCCACGTTCCGCAATCTGCTGATCACGATGCTGTTGGGCGGCCTGTGGCACGGCGCCAACTGGACCTTTGTGCTGTGGGGCGCCTATCACGGCGCCCTGCTGATTGCCTATCACCTTGCCGCCGCGCCGTGGGACCGATTGCCGTCGGCGGCGCGTCAGCTCGCCACGTTCGCGCTCGTGCTTGTCGGCTGGGTCCTGTTCCGATCCACCGACCTCAACATGGCCGCCAATCTGCTGAACACCATGTTTCTTCCGCGTGGCGGACTGCTCATCGGCGATCCACTCGCCTGGACAACGCTGTTGGCCATCGCGGTTTCTTGGGCGATGCTCGGTCCCAACGCGGAGGACATCCACCGCGACTTCCGCTGGAGCGACCGCCATGGCCTGGCGCTGGCGGTCACCTTTGGCGCCTGTCTGGCCATTATGGCCGGCCACGCCAACTCGCCATTTCTTTATTTTCAATTCTGAGCGCCCGGCGGGGATGTTCCGACCGGAGTTCTAGCCACTCGCCACCAGCCACTACTCTCACCGCACGTCCGGCTTGCGCGGCTCGTCTCCCGGCTTCAGCCCAAACAAAAAGTGCATCAGGTCGCGCGTGCCCAAGAGTCGTGGGCTGCCGAACATCTCCCCTGCGGAGTAGCCCGCTGTGAAACCTTGCTGCATTGCGAAGGCCTTCACGCGCTCGATCACATGCGCCTTCTCGGGCGGAAACTGCGTCTGGTAGCAGCGGATGCTTTCCATCTTCTGGTCGATCGTGTCGCCGATGTCGACCACCAGATGACTGGCCATGTCGGTGATTTCGCGCGAACTGAACGCCAACGTGTAATAGAGTTGCATCGCAATGGTGTGGACCGGCAGATCGTCGAAATAGTGCTCCCACTTCGACAGCCGCGAATAAAAGATGGCCGCGTCCGTGATTTGCATCGCCTGCCAATGGTCGGGCGAGGCGAGCGGTGTCTTTTCGCCAAAACCCAGCACCAGCTTGGGGCGATAACGGCGAAACTCTTTGGCCAGCGCCACGCGGGCTTCAAAGGTGTCGAACAGCCGCCGATTTGGCAGCCCCAGTTGCACCCGTGTATGCACGCCCAATGTCTGCGCCGCGCGCTCGGCCTCGGCCAGTCGCGCCTCGGGGCCGGGCGAGCCGGGGGTTGGCTCGCCATCGGTCAGGTCGATGATGCCGACCCGGTATCCTTGCCGCACCAACTTGGCCAACGTGCCGCCGCAGGCGATTTCGACATCGTCGGGATGCGCCCCGACCGCGATCACATCCAACCGGTCTGTCTCAGCCATCGGCGCCTTCCCGTGCCAAAGTGTGAACGATGCCCGCCTCGCCGCGCTGATTGTGGCGGGTGGTCAAAAGGAGTGCAAACGCGCGGGCTAACTGGCCAGCGCCATCGGCTCCGCCTGTGGCGGCTGAAACTCGGAGCCCAGCAACTCGATCAATTGATCGGCGCTGAGGCTTTGCAGGTCGTACGTCTTTTCAAGCTGGCGAATCATGGCGGGCAAGCGGTGTCGCAAATCACCTCGTTGCGGCTTTGTATCCACGATTCGTCTGCGCTGGCGACCCGTCACGGGATCCCAATAGAGCCTGTCGATGACTTCGAAAATACAAGGAATCCGAGTCAGGAACAGCCGCTTCATCACCTCTTCAGTCGACTTTTCTAGTTTTGAAACGGGACCGACCAGGAACAACCGATTGTAGACCGGAGCGATCTGAAGAATGCGCCAGGCGATGCATAGCAAATGGCGATAGTAGTGCCGTGTGTTATTTGGCTCATAGATGTAGCGGTAATCGTTCTTGACGATGCGCCGATTGTCGCTGGCCGGGCACACTCCTTCAAAGTAGAACAGCGTGAGCCAGGTCCAGAGGCCGGCATTGGCCTCCACCTCGTGTGCCGGCAATGGCGCCAGCAGGGCGGTCAGATATTCCGCCGCCTCCCTCTTGTTGGCGAATTGGCGTGGCGCCACTTCGATGCTCGGCCTGACCAGTTCGGTCATCGAGTCGTCTTCTAACAGCGCGGTTGGCACGAGTGTCGCTGGTGTTTGCCGGCACTCGGCCAGGAAACGGCGAAAGGCCTCGATGCCTTGCTGGTTGAATTGCCGCAGTCTCATGACTCGCCCTCGTTCAGCGCGGCGGCTGCCTCGCGATAGCGAGTTTTCAGGTCGTGCTTCTGGCAAAAGGCCTCGACCACGTCGGCGATCCACTCCTCGCGGGCATCGCCGTCGCCCATTTCCGGCGACGGCTCGCGCATCGGGTGCAGATCGCGGCCAAAATTGAGCCAGGCGACCGCCCAATGGTCTTTGTCGTCCTCCTCCGAGCTACGATTCTCTTCGATCGCCTGATGCAGCACCTGCCGCATCGCCTCGGGAAAGACGATCGCGTAGAAAAGCGCGTCCGATCCGGCGCGCTCGGCCAACTCGGGCACGTCGCGGTTGACCAGCAAGCTGACGTACTGGTCTTTGAACTCCAACGCCCAGAGTCGATGGCCCAAGGAGTCGCTTGGCTCAATGGCCAAAATGCCGCGCCGGCCGCTGATGGTGTCGTCGCCAGAACGCTCCACCTGAATGCCGTCGGAGACGCCGAGCAAACGGCCAAAACGCTGCTGTTGATCGACAATCTTGAGCGAGAAGATGATGCGTTTCGACTCCAGACCGGTCAGTTCGCCATGCGCGGCCAACATGTCGTCGCCGGTGGCGCCCGCCGGAAATCGGAGCACGCGATTCGAGCCGGCGCAGGTGGCTTCCAGAAACACGGCGGCGCCGGGCGGAAATTGCGTCCCGTTCAAGTCGACCTGGGCGTTGAACGAACGGGGCGCCCCGTCAAGCAACTCGATTTTCACATGCTGCCGCGTCACGCGCTTGCGGCCGGTGAAGTTGACCCGCTTAATCATGCTTCGACCTCCGTCGCGGCCGACACATCATCGACGCGCACCAGCAAATCGCGATGCTCGTCGAAGCCGTCGATTTCGAAGCGAAATTCTGGTTGCAGATTGTTGAGCGTCACCACATTTCCCTTGTTGCGTTTGGCTTCGACCCCCGCGCCGCGCGGCGGCAACTGTCCTGGGGCTGTGCCAATCTCAAAGTCGAATGGGCTCCAATGTCGTAGCGGATCGCCGCTCACCAGGTCGTAGGCGCACGACACGCGCAAGCGCGCTTTTTCTGGCAGCGCGGCGTCACGCGCGTGCGACACGGTAAAACCTCCCTGCCGCTGCTGGATGCGATACCAGTTGTGGCTGGGCTCTAAATCGCCGAGCCGCGCGGATTGGGGATCGTCGTTGCCGGGGCGCGGCTGTCTTTGCGGCGCGGCTCGCTCGTCGACGGCGAAGAAGTCGCTCAGCAAATCAAAGTTGGGTTCGGTGATCGGCGGCGTCAGCGCGTCGTACAAATAATCGACCATCTTGCTGACAAAATGCACGCGCCCTTTCCAGACCTTCCAAGTTGCGTTCGGGCGTTCGCTGGTAGTCTCCCACTCTTCATGCGATGGGCCTTCGGTGTCGCCCAAAAGCTCGGCGAGCGGCCCCTTGTCGACGATCACCAACGATTGGACGCCGTGCTTGCCCACGCGCGCTGACTGCTTGACAATCGTCATCCCTTCCCGCACGAAGTAGCTTTCAAAGCGATCGGCAGGACCGCGCTGGCGCAAGTAGGCGTCGAGCAGTCCTTCGACGGCCGGTTCTTCGCGGCGCGGCAGCGCAATTCGAACTCGCACGCCGATCAACTCGCCGTTCTTGAATCGTTCCTGAAGCCGCGCCTTATCGGCGTCTGCAAACTCGATATCGCTCCACTTGGGCACGGCGTGAACACCGAGCAACACAGTTTGCGCGCTGGGCGGAGAGTTCAAGCATTTTGTGATGAACGACACGGGCGGCTTCTGGTTCCATTTTCCCGATTTTTTCGGATTCCATTCGATCCCATCGCAGATATCCGCGAGCGAATGTCGGTCGAGTTGTTGTGGCGGCAAATCGGGCCCGGAAACCTCGACCACCAAATCGCCGCACAATATGCGAGCAAAGAACTGAATCGCCACCGCCTTGAGAATGAGGCTGGCCTTCAATTCGGCGGGCACGAATGGCGCCACGACCGATAGCCCCGGTTCGTCGCGGCGGGACAAATGCCACTCGCGGGCGAACTGCTCTTGTTCTGCCGGGTCGTCGATGGGGAGTGGAATTGGATCGTCCGGCCGATTGGCGCACCAGTAGCCTTCTGGCACGTATTCTTGTCCGTCGACTTTATGAATCTGCAGCACCGCCTGCCCCATCAGCGAACGCTGTCGATCGGAGCGGCGGATCGATAGACCAAACATGCAATCCGCGCGGCTGGCGGCGCGATACACCGTCTTGCCCAGCCCCCAGCGCCCCAAATCGTCGTTTGATTTGCCGCTGATGCCGATGTTTCGCCAGAACCAGAAGAAGTCTTGTCGCGAAATCTCCCCGGCAGGTGGATCATCTTTGCGGCGAGGATCGCCTTCCAGTCCGCGCGTGCCAAAATCTTCGCACACCAAGTAATGGCAAGGATCTGATGGCGCGCCATTGGCCGCAAATGCCAGCTTCTTTCCTAATGGCGCGCGCAGCCGCGCGAAATAGTGGACCAATCGGTCGGTGGGTGGCGCCTCGTCTGGACCGTGCAGCGCAAACCGCACGCGCACCGTTTCGCCCTCGGCCCCGGCGTCGATGGCGTTCTGCAGGACTTCGCGCACCAAGGCCGCCGTGCCGGCGTATTCATCCTCGCGCGCTTGTTTGTCTTTGAACAGCACCGCTTCCTGCGGTGCGCGGCGCGGATCGCCGGGACGCTGCACGGCGAATACCCAACTCCCCATTTCTGGCCCTCATTGCTTACACTGTGGATCGGCCACGATTATTGTCTGCCGAACCGGTCGATTGCCAGTATTTTGAACGACCAGCGGTAATTGATCGTTGATTTGGAGACATCGGCCGCCCATTCTCTTGCCCGTTTCGCCATCGCCGGGAGGGGGGTTTGTATCGCGGCGATGGGCGGTGGAGAATCACGCGAAATCATCATTCTTGGCCGAGGCGGCGTGTGAAGCGACTACTAGGACGATTCTATCTGTGGCTGTTTGGCTGGACGGTCAACCCGACCAAGCCGCCGATCAACAAGTGCGTGGTGCTGGCCGCGCCGCACACCAGCAACTGGGACGTGCCGGTGATGCTCGCCATGAGTTGGGTGATTGGCGTGCGCATCAGTTGGGTTGGCAAGCACACGCTCTTCAAGCCGCCGTTGGGCTGGCTCATGCGGCTAATTGGCGGCGTGCCAGTCGATCGTCGCTCGCGCAACAACGCCGTCGAGCAAATGGCGGCCGAGTTCAAACGTCGCGACGAACTGTATTTGATGGTCACGCCCGAGGGCACCCGCAGCCGCGCCGACTATTGGAAGAGCGGCTTTTATTACATCGCGGTGGAGGCGGGCGTGCCGATCGTCTTGGGCCTGCTCGACTTCAAGCGGCGCTACGGCGGGCTGAACGAAGTGCTCTACCCGACCGGCGACATCCACAAAGACATGGATCAGCTTCGCGCGTTCTACGCCGGCGCCAGCGGCAAATACCCGGAGTGCTTTGGCCCGATCCGGCTCAAGGAAGAAGCCGAGGCGGCGCAGGCTCGATGACCCCGGCCAGATGGTGAGCCAGTCGCGTCTCACGTTCTTACGGCATCCACCCTCGTAATAGGGTGGAAATTATCAGCGCAAATTCATTTGAATGTGGACATCGCCGGCACTAAAAGTACCGCCGGGGGATCCATCCACACTTGTCGGGAGAATGCTCATGAGCCGCTGTTTATTGTGCTGCGCGCTGGCGCTTGCGATTTGGACGGATAATTGCGCGGTGGCCGCCACCTATGGGCCATTTGCTGACTTGAAGGAGACGATCGACGTTCCGCAAGGAGACGGCATCGTCATCTCGTTCAGCTTTCCCACCGAGCACAAGGTCACTGGTCCCGTCTCCAACCCGCCACCAAATATTGGAGACACGGTCAAGGACAAAATCACGTACTCGATCGAAATCCCGATCAATTTTTCATTCTTCGCGAATGTCGGCGGCATTGCCTGGCATTCGACCGAGGAACCCGACAACGGTAGCCGCGTCATCACCACCCTCTATGGCGTCGATCTCGATCCTAACGGAACTTCGATGCATTTGACCGGCTTCGACGCGGTCCAGGCCTCGCAGTTGTTGTTCCACGACGAGACGATCATCGGCGCGTCGGGCACGCTCTATTCCGGCGTCTCGCTCGGAACCCCCACGCTCGCCGACTTGCCCTCGCTGCTGCCGGGCTTCGACCTGTCGGTGATCTACGGCGATCCGTCGTCAGTGGTGTACGTGTTTCAAACCACCGTGCCGCACTTCGATATTGCCCCAGAGCCGGCATCGTGGCTGTCGGCGGGCATCGGCGTGGCGGCAATTGTGTGGACATCCTGGCGGCGTCGACGGTGCGAACGGGGTAAGCCGAAATAGGCGAGATCAGGTTCGAATCTCTGCGCCAATAACACGGCCGAAGCAAAGGCCGAGCCAGCCGACAAGGTAAGTGCGCGCCTCCATGCCAGTTCAACTGGCTGAGCCCCGCCCCCTTACGTCGCGTCGGCCCAGTCGAGGCCCGTCTCTTGCTTCACCCGGCGGTCGAAGTCGCCCAACAGGCCGCCGATGATCTCCCAGCCGGCGCGGGTGCGTAGCTCGATGTCGCCCTGCCGATTCACGCGCACCAGACTCTCATCGGTCACGCCCGCCTTGCGCAGTTCGTGTGGCTCGAGCTCCCCCGGCTCGATCACGTTCAGCAGCTTCTTGCCCACCATCTCGATGAACTGCATCGTCATGATTGAATCTTCGCTAGGGCGTCAAGAAAAACTCGGCGCCAAGGCACCGCGCTCGCGTGCCCGCTCATCATAGTCGGCCGCGCGGCGCCGAACTAGCCTTTCGCTCGTTCGCGCGCGGCGGGCTATATTGCCGACCATTGCCTTTCATGGTCAACGGAGCGCTCCTGTGACTGACCCGATCAAACTGCTGATCATTGGCGCTCACCCTGACGACGCCGAGTTCCACGCCGGCGCCCTGGCCGTGCTGTATCGCCGTCACGGCCACCAGGTGCGGATGGTGTCGCTCACCAACGGCGAGGCAGGGCATCAGACGCTGCGCGGCACCGAACTGGTCGCCATCCGCCGCCAGGAAGCCGCGGCAGCCGCCGCGCTCATCGGCGCCGAAAGCGCCGTGTGGGATTATCCCGATGGCCAGCTTGAGCCATCGCTCGCCCTGCGCTGGGACGTGATCCGCGAGATTCGCAGCTATTCGCCCGACCTGGTGCTCACGCATCGCACCTGCGACTACCATCCCGATCATCGGGCGACGGCGCGCGCGGTGCGCGACGCCTGCTATCTGGTCACGGTGCCTGCGATTGTGCCCGACGTGCCGGCGCTGGCCCGCGATCCGGTGGTGATGCACCTGCCCGACCGTTTCACCAAGCCGGCGCCGCTGGCGGCCGATATGGTAGTGGACGCGACCGACGCGTTTGACGCGGTGGTCGACCTGCTGGCGTGTCACCAGTCGCAGGTGTTCGAGTGGCTGCCGTACAACCAAGGCACGCTGCACGAGGTCCCCGCCGCGCCAGCCGACCGCGGCAGTTGGCTCGCCGCCTGGTACGGTCAGTGGCTGCGCCCCATGGCCGGCCGTTATCGCGCGGCGCTGGTAGAGCGCTACGGCGCCGAGCGCGCGAGGCGCATCGAGTACGCCGAGGTGTTCGAGGCCAGCGAGTACGCGGCCCCGCTGGACGCCGCCGCCCGCCAGCGGCTGTTCGGCTTTTTAGCCTAGTTCAGCCTGTCATCGCTCCATCCACCAATCGTGCGCGCGCAAGGCCGCGCGGTAAATCTGCAATCCGTAATAGCGCGCGGCGCCGCCGGGCATCCACCACGGCAAGCGATTGAAAAAGAACGGATCAACCGCCGATTCGCAGCGCAAGTTGCCATCGAGTCGGCACAGGATCTTCGGCGCCAGAATGCGACCGGCGTAGTTCGATAGCGCCACGCCATGCCCGGAGTAGCCAGCGGCATGAAACACGTTCTTCCGTTCGCCGCCGACGCCGAAAGTGGGGAACATATCGAGCGTGACGCCAAGTACGCCCCCCCAGCGATGTGTGAATCGCACGTCGGCCAGCGATGGAAAGAACTCGCGCAGCCGCGCTTCGAGCATCGCGAAGCAGGGGGCGTATTGGTCGCGATAGCCGCCGCTGGCAAAGAGCTGCGCGTCCTCGCCGCCAAAGGCAATGCGGTTGTCGGCCGTCAGCCGGAAGTAATGAATGAAGTTGCGGGCAGTCTCCAGGCTGGTGCGCCGCTGACGCCAGCCGATCGCTTCGAGTTGCGCGTCGGTCAACGGCTCGGTCAGTGAAATGTAGGTGTGCACCGGCGCGATGCGATCGGCCATGAAGCCGAGCGACGCGCCATAGCCGTTGAGCGCCAGCACGGCGGTCTTGGCCGCGACGCCGCCGCGCGGCGTGCGGATCGTCACGCTTTCGCCATCGGACAGCTCGGTGATTGGCGTTTGCTCATAAACGCGTACGCCGAGGCGCTCGACCGCTTGTTTGAGCCCGCGCGCGAGCTTGGCCGGGTTCAAGATCACTGGGTGCGGATCATAGACGCCGATGCGAAACGAGTCGCTTTGAATATGCTCGGCCAGCGCGTCCCCTTCCAGCAACTCATGATCGAAGCCGAGCGTGCGGCCTAGGTCGGCCTCGTGCCGGATGTGCGCGTCGCGCTTCGGCGCCGTCGAAATCAGCAGGTAGCCGGTCGCTTCCAGGTCGCAGGCAATCCGTTCGTCTTCAACAACCCGTTGCAAATGCTTCACCGCTTCGTACATCAGCCGGTACGCGCGCTGGCCGCCGTCGCGCCCCAGTTTCTTCACGGCGTCTGTCAAATCCCAACCGATCAGCGGCATCGCGAAGCCGCCATTGCGGCCGCTGGCGCCGTGGCCGACCACTGCCCGTTCCAACAGCACGATATCCAGATCGGGCCGCGCGCGTTTCAATTCATAGGCGGTCGAGAGGCCCGAGAAGCCGCCGCCGACAATCGCCACGTCGCAGTTGGTGCGCTCCGCCAGCGGCGCGCCCGGCTCGACCTGGATCGTCTCCTGCCAAAAGCTCACTGGCTGATACGCGCCGCCAGCGGCGACCGGCGGGGCGGTGGTGGCGAATGGCCTGTCGTCGAGCACAAGTCGCATGGCATGCCTCACGGTTGGTTGGCCGGCAGCGGGCGAAAGGTCGCCACGTGCAAGCCGCGCGTATTGCTGGTCAGCTCCACCGCTCCGGTGCGCGCGGTGTGCAGCACCCGCGCCCCGGCGCTGCGATACGCCGCCTCGACCGCCGGATCGGCGTCGTGTCCGCCACTCACCACCACCCACTCGGGCAGGCACCACTGGGCCATGCCGCGCGGGTTGCTCCGCGCGCTGCCGTGATGCGGGGCAAGCAGAACGTCGCAATCGATTGGCGCCTCGGCCAACAAGGCGTCGAGGCCGGGCGACTCCAGATCGCCGGTCAATAAGATGCGCCGGCCCGCGTGCTCCACCAACAGCACGATGCTGTTGGCGTTGTCGCTACCCAGTACGCCCGCGGCGGTAGGATGCAGCACTTCGATTTTGCAATCGCCGGCGCGCAGACGCTGCCCGGCTTCCAGGGTGCGCAGCGGGCCCCGCGCGGCGCCGAGCGCGCGCTCCAGTTCCGCCAACGACGCGGCGGGCTGATCGAACATCATCGGCGAGGTGTAGGCCACACCGATCGAAAACTTTTGGGCAAGCTCGGGCACGCCGTTGAAGTGGTCCAGATCGGCGTGCGAGATCACCACCGCGTCGAGATGCGTGATGCCGCGCGACCACAGGTATCCGGCGATGCTCCTCGCCACGCCGCCGGGCGAGCCAAGCTGGCCGCCGTCGTAGAGCAACGTCTGACCGTCGGGCAGTTCGAGCACCACGGCCAAGCCATGCCCGACCGAGAGAAAAGCGCAGCGCAATTCGCTTGGTGTGCTATTGCGCTGCGCGCTGGGGACGGTGGCCAGCGGGCGCGACGCTTCGGCCGGAGCCCGCAGCGCCAGTCCACAGGCGACCCATCCAGCGAATAGCGCCACCAGCCAGCGACGTGGCGGTCGCCAACCGCCCAGGATCACCAACACGAGCAGGCCGCCATAGAAGCCGACGAGCCACCACTCGGCGGGGCCGGGGAGCCATGTGTGTCCCCAGCGAAGTTGCGCCCCGCCGCGCACCAAGGCATCGAGCGCGGCGAGGCTGGCGTCGCAGACCGCGCCAAAGGCGCGCGCCAGCGGTGGCGCGACAAGACCAGTGGCCAATACGCCAAAACCGGAGAGTAGCGCTAGCGCCACTGGTCCCCACGCCAAAAGGTTGAGCGGAATTGCGATTGGCGCCGCCACGTGAAACCGCGCCAGCACCAGCGGCAGCGTGACGCCCCACACCACGGCGCTGGCCAAAAGCGCTTGCGCCGCGCGGCGCATTGTCCAGCGCGCGGCGCGGGTAGGCCAGGGGCGCGAGTCGGCGATCAGCCGATCGAGCGGATCGCGAATCTCGCCGAGACGGGCGATCCACGGCCCCGCGCCAAAGAGCGCGGCCACAGAAAGAAACGATAACTGCGTGCCGGTGTCGAACAGATCGGCGGGGCTCAGACACAGCACCACTAGCGCCGCGGCGGCCAGGCCATTGAACAGCCGCGTCTGACGTCCCCAGGCGAGCGCCAGACAGGCCAGCACCACTAAGGTGGCGGCTCGCGCGACCGGCGCGCCCGAGTCGGCCAACAGCGCGTAAGAAATGGTGAGCGCCGCGACGGCCGCCAACGCCAAGCGCTGCGGCGCCCAACCAAGTCGCAGCAGCAAAAAGAGCCCGCCGGCGAGCATGCCGACGTGCAGTCCAGAGATCGACAGAATGTGGACCGTGCCGGTCTCCAGAAATTCTTCGTTCCGTTCGGGGGTCAGTTCGTCGCGCAATCCCAAGAGCAGCGCGGCGGCCAGATGCGCTTGCCGCGGCGCCAGGCTAGCGCGCAGCAGCGACTGCCCGCGAGCGCGGACCGCGTCGAGGTCGATTGGCCAACGCCAGTGGTCAGCGCTGTTTTGATTTGTGACACACTCGGGAAAGTCTGACCACACCTGCGCCAGCCGGCGGCGGCCACGTTCGCGCGCGGCAAAGTCGAACTCGCCCGGATTGCGCGCCGCGCGCGGCGCGCTCAGGCGGCCAAACACGCGCAACTGATCTCCGGCCGCGATGCCGCCCAGCGGCCCGTCGACCGTGACGAGCGCTTCGCCAGCCGCCGCTTGCCAGGTGGCGCCGTCGCGCACTCGCGCCACGCGCACCGTCAGTCGGCTGCGCTCGCCGCTGGTGAAGGCGCGGAGCGGCGTGGGCTCTTGCGGCGGCAGGCGGCGTGGCGACTCAAGCGCGGTCGCTTCCAGGCAAATCGGCTGGGGCGCTTCGGCGGCGGCCAGGGCAATGTCGCGCGCGTCGAACAGATTCCAGCGAGTATGATGCCAGGCGGCGCCTGCCAGGCCGGCGGCTATCAATAGAAGCGCCGTGGCCGCCGCCAGGCGAGCGCGCCGCGCGGCCATGTTCCAAGCGACCAGCGCCATGCCAGACAGTAGCCACGCTGCCCAGGGCGCGACGACGATCTGCCGGTCGAGCGCCACACCCGCGCACACGGCCGCCAACACGAGCGCCAGCGGTTGATAGCTAGCGCGAGTCGGCGCGCGGCGATGTGAAGGCGCAAGTTCCATCGCAAGGTGCGAATGCGTCGTGTTGAACCGGCCAGACCGCCCGGACATATCACACAGGACGGCCTTGTTTTGGCCACGAGCATCTTAGCGGCGCCGCCGCGCGCGTGCGATGTTTGGCGTCGCTGGCGGGGCCTCCCCCGCCGGTGGTAGTTCCCGCGCCTTGGCCGAAGACGGCTAGATACGCTATCTTTGACCGCGCGCTGGCAAACGGCGCCACCACGACAATCCCAACCAGGAGATACTGCCATGCCGCGCGGATTACGGATTTGTTGTTCACTGCTCGCCGGCATGGCCTGTCTAACAATAGCCGCCATGCCGCGCGCCGCCCTGGCCGAGGAGACAAAGCCCGTGTCAGCGAAGATCGAGTTGATTCCGCGGCGCATACTGTTTGGCAACCCCGATAAGGCGTCGCCGCGCATCGCGCCCGATGGTTCGCGGCTGGCGTTCATCGCGCCGGTCGACGGCGTGCTCAACGTGTGGGTTTCGCCTGATCTCGATCCGGCCAAAGCCAAACCGGTGACCAACGACACCAAGCGCGGCATTCGCTCGTACTTCTGGGCCTACACCAACGAGCACATCTTGTACGTGCAAGACGTGGGGGGCGACGAGGATTGGCACGTCTACGCGGTGAATCTCAAGACCGGCAAGACTCTCGACCTGACGCCGCTCAAGAAGATCTCGGCGCAGATCACTGAAGTCAGCCGCAAGTTTCCCAACGAAATCTTGATCGGCCTCAATGATCGCGACGAGCGGCTGCACGACCTGTACCGCGTGAACATCGAGACAGGCGAGCGCAAGCTGGACGAAAAGAACGACGAGTCGTTCGCCGGCTACATGACCGACGACGACTACCAGGTGCGGTTTGGCATCCGCTTCACGCCGGATGGCGGCAACGAGATTTTGAAGCCCGACGACAAGGGGGGCTGGTCGCCGTTCCTCAAGATCGGCATGGAAGACACGGTGACGACCAACCCGGTAGGTTTCAACAAGACCAACGACGAGATGTACCTGATCGACAGCCGCGGCCGAGACACCGGCGTGCTGAAGATCGTCAATCTCGAAACGGGGGAGGAGAAGATCATCGCCGAGCACGACAAGGTCGACATCGGCGGCATCATGATGCACCCCACCGAAAAGACCATTCAGGCGGTGAGCAACAACTACCTGCGGACCGAATGGGATTTTCGCGACGAGCAGGTGAAGGCCGATTTCGACGAATTGCGCAAGCTGGCCGACGGCGAGATCGACATCGCCAGCCGCACCCTCGACGATCAAACCTGGGTCGTCGCCTTCGTTGTCGACAACGGGCCGGTGCGCTATTACCTCTTTGATCGCAAGACCAAGAAGGCCACTTTCCTGTTCACCAACCGCAAGGAACTAGAAGGGCTGCCGCTGGTCAAGATGCACCCGGTTGTCGTGCCGGCGCGCGACAAGCTCGATCTGGTTTGCTACCTGTCGCTGCCGGCTGGCAGCGATCCCGATGGCGATGGTCGCCCCGACCGCCCGTTGCCGATGGTGTTGAACGTGCATGGCGGCCCGTGGGCGCGCGACGCCTGGGGCTTTGATCCCGAGCATCAGTTTCTGGCTAATCGCGGCTATGCCGTGCTGTCGGTCAACTTTCGCGGCTCGACTGGCTTCGGCAAGAATTTTGTCAACGCCGGCAACAAGGAATGGGCAGGCAAGATGCACCTCGACCTGCTCGACGCGGTCGATTGGGCCGTGAAGGAGAAGATCGCCGCTGTCGATAAGGTCGGCATCATGGGCGGCAGCTACGGCGGCTATGCCACGCTGGTCGGCGTGACCATGACCCCCGACGTCTTCGCCTGCGGAGTCGATATCGTGGGGCCGTCGAACATCTTGACGTTGCTCTCGACCATTCCGCCCTATTGGGAGCCGGCCAAGCAGATGTTCAAAGATCGAGTTGGCGATTACGAAACTGAGGAAGGCAAAAAGTTCCTCACCGAGCGCTCGCCATTGACCTTTGTCGACAAGATCAAGCGGCCGCTGTTGATTGGTCAAGGCACCAACGATCCGCGCGTCAAACAGGCCGAGGCCGACCAGATTGTGAAGGCGATGCAAGACAAAAAGATCCCGGTCACGTATGTCCTGTTTCCCGACGAGGGACACGGATTCGCGCGGCCGGAAAATCGCTTGTCGTTCTACGCCGTGACCGAGGCTTTTTTGGCCGAACATCTTGGCGGACATTACGAGCCGATTGGCGACGCATTCGCGGGCAGCACGATCGAAGTGCCCGCCGGCGCTGGACAGGTGCCAGGGCTGCAATCGGCGCTCACCGCGCGTAAGGATGAAGAGTTGCCGAGCAGCGACAAGCCGGCCAAGAAGGCGGCCCGACGCCCGGCGGCGAGCCGACAGCGCTAGCTGCTCGGCAAGCCGCGACAGATTAATCGTTCACTCTACCATCGCTAACAAGCATGCTAGCAAAAGCGTGCGCGCTTGCGTTCTGCCACGCGCCACGGCCTGCGCACGCGGACAAGTTTCCGCGAAGCGAACAGGGCTCAAGATCGACAGGAGCGCTACCGATAGAACTTGCTGTGCTCCGGGTGTGCGCCCGAAGTCTCTCCCGTTGGCTCAGACCCAAGCGCGGGTGGAGGCCGGTAGCGGCCGAAACTCGCCTCGTTACGCGAGACGTGCATGGCGCTTTCCAAGACTGCAACGGTCCCGAAGCGCGTCGCCCCCACTGGAGGCGCCGCGGACACGCATCGATCGCAGGTGCTCATTCGGCTGCCGAACCTCGAAAAGACCACGAATCAACCGCCACTTGCCGAGCGCGCCAGCGCGCTGGCCAAGCGCATCGACTGGCGCGGCAAGTTGCCGACCATCGATTGGCGCCGCGCCTTGGGCCAGATGGCGCCCGCTACGTTTGAATTTTTGCTGCGTCACCCCAAGGTGGTCGCCGGCGCCACGTTGTTGGTGCTGGTGCAACTCACCGCGATGGCGGTGATGCGCGACGCTCCCGCCCCAGCCGTGGCGGCCGAAGTGGCGATACCACAGGTGGAACTGACGTCCACGCCCGCCACATTGCCCACCGGCGGCGCGACCCCCGCGCAGCCCTGGGGGGCAGCGCCTTTGATGGCCGACGCGCCGCCAAGCGCTCCTACCGTGGAGATAGGCGCGGTGACCGCCATCTCGGCCGAACCCGCGCCACCAAACTTTGTGCCGCCGACCATGCCATCGCCGCCGCCCGGTTTTGGCAACGAACCTATCGAGCGCATGGCGCAGTTGCCGCAATCGCCAGCGGCGCCTCCTGGATACCAGTCTCCCGCGCCGGCGCGGCAAGGCGTGGCCGAGTTGGGCGGGCAAATCATGCCTTTCGGCCCTGGGAGCCAGCGATGAGTCATTTGGACGCGGCTTTCATCAAAGCGTACAACAAAAACGAAACGGCCGGCGTGGCGCTCGACACCTTGCTGGGGGGCGCGCCGCGCGGCGAGCCCATCGCCGACGAGTTGCCCGGCGCCGGCAGCGCCCCTTCACTGGGCGACCTCTATCGCAGCCACGTCAATCGCAATCGCCAGGAAGAGCCGGCCATCGAAGGAGACCGGGCGAACTTCCTGCCCGATCAGATACGCGCC
Source organism: Pirellulales bacterium (assembly GCA_019694455.1). Taxonomy (NCBI): domain Bacteria; kingdom Pseudomonadati; phylum Planctomycetota; class Planctomycetia; order Pirellulales; species Pirellulales bacterium. Next base: position 35,001 of record JAIBBY010000023.1, on the reverse strand, counting down.
GAGGAGCCCATCGAAGCGGCGCCGGAGCCCGTGCGCCCCCGCCTGGCCACGCATACCATTGACGAAAGCGCGCCGCCGCGGCGTGGTCGTCCGAGCGGAACGCCCAAGGGCCCCTTGGCGCGTTTCCGTGGCGCGTCGTTGCAAACAGAGCGCCCGCGCGCGGCCGAGATCGAGAGCCCCGCGCCGACGGCCAGCGCCTTCCCTTCGCCATACGGCGACACGCTCGGTGACGAAGAGCCGCGCGCAGAGAGCGAACAACTACGCGCCTGGAAGATGCCGACCTTGGCGCCGCAAGGCTTGCCGGCGTCGTTTCAGCTCGAGCGATTCACGTTTCCGCCCTTGTGCCTCGAACTGGAAGAGCGGCTGGCGAGCCGCTTCGACGCGCTGTGCGAGCAATTGATGACCGGCACGCGGCAAGGACGCAAACTGCTTGGCGCGCTCGGCTGCCGTCCGCGGTCGGGTGTCACCACATTGGTCTTGTGTCTCGCGCGGCGCCTGGCCGCGCAAGGTTTGCACGTGGCGATCGCCGATTGCGATCTGGCGCGGCCGCAGTTGGCGGCCACCCTCGGCGTGCAGCCGCAGTTTGGCTGGCAAGAGGCCATCGCGCAAGACCTGCCGCTGGGTGAGGCCCTGGTCGAGTCGGCGCACGACCGCTTGACGTTGGCCCCCTTGATGCGCGCCACCCGCCGACTCGATGCCTTGCAAACCGATCGTTTGACCGAAGTGCTGGGCGAATTGCGTGACGCGTTCGATGTGACGCTGATTGATCTCGGTTCGCTGCAAGCGAGCCTCCGATCGGGCGTGTTGGCGGCGGCGCCGCTTGATGGCGTGCTGCTGGCGCGCGACATGCGGCAGGTCCGGACGCCAGAACTATCGGCGGCGGTGACGCAGATCGAAGCCCTGGGGATCCGTTGGCACGGGGTCGCGGAAAACTTTGTCTGAGTGAAAGCGAGTGAACGCCCCAGCGGGTGGACGGTTTCCACCCGCCGCGGCATCGGCCATGTACCAAGCCTACTGGCAACTCGATCGACGCCCGTTCGAGAACAGCTCGGACCCGAACTTCTATTACCCGTGCGAAGCGCATCAAGGGGCGATACTCAAGCTGCGCTACGCCATCGAAAACACGCGCGGCGCCGCGCTGTTGACCGGTGGCTCCGGCGTCGGCAAGACGCTGATTGTGGAAATGCTCAAGCGGCAACTGAGCGAAGCCTTTTCGCCCGTGGCGCATCTGGTTTTTCCGCAGATGCCGCCCGAAGAGCTATTGGCTTATCTGGCCGACGAACTTGATCCGGCCACCGCCCCTGCCGGGCACCCTCCCCGAGTCAACGAGAGCGTGCGGCGCATTGAAAAAAGCCTGGCCGAAAACAGTCGCCAGGGGCGCCACGCGCTGGTGGTGGTCGACGAGGCGCACCTGATTGCCGAGCCGGCCGCCTGGGAGGCGCTGCGGCTGTTGTCCAACTTTCAAAACGAACGTGGGCCGCAGTTGACGCTGTTGTTGTGCGGCCAACCCGCTTTGCTGCCGGCGTTCGACCGCATGCCGCAATGGGAAGAGCGGCTCGGCGTGAAGTGCCTGTTGCGCGCGCTCACGCTCGACGAAACGATGAGTTACATCAGTCACCGGCTGACGGTCGCCGGCGCTCAGGCGCCGATCTTCGACACACCGGCGCTGGAGGCGGCGCACTTTCTGACGCACGGCAACCCGCGCAAGATCAATCGCCTGTGCGATCTGGCGCTGTTGATCGCGTTTGCCGAGGAGCAGCCGAGCATCACCGCGCCGCAGGTCGAAGCGGTGGCGCAAGAGTTGGTGACGGTCACGCCCGAGTAGCGTCCTGGCGCGACGGCGACGCCAGCGCATAGAAAAAGGACGCAGCCGACGTCGGGTTCCCGGATGGTACTACCATGTTTGGGCAGTTCGTCTCCCGATATACGGGAGTCACTAACCCGGCGTGGGTTCTAAAACGATCGAGGCGAACTCCACTAGGGCCACGTCCTTGGTTGAAGTATGACGCGTTCGCGCCAGATTTCTAGCTAGACAAATGTTGAGCGACGAGTTTTTTCAATCGCGCGCTCGTCTCGCGCAAATCGCAATCGCCAGCGCCGCGGTGATCGATCCCAGCGCGTTCGACACCAGATCCCAGCCGGTGTTCACGTAGCCGCCGACGTTCGTCTCGGCCACCGCCAGCGTCGCCGCGAACTCGACCACCTCGTTCGCCGCGCCCAGACCCATGCCGGCCAATGCGCAAATCGTCAGTAGCGGCGCGCTGGGGCGAACATCGCGCCGCGCCACGCCTAGCCAACGCGCGATCGACGCTTGAGCGATCTGCCAACACACCCAGGTCGCCACGCCAAAGCCAAAGGCATGCACCGCCTGATCGTATTTCAGCCGGCTCGGAATAATCCACCAACTATAGAGGACGCGAATGTGACCGTCGATGGGCCAGCTCTCGGGCACCGGGACGAGTCCCCCCGCCATGTGCAACAGCCCCCACAAGCTGAGCGCGGCGAGCGACCACTCGGCAAGGTGAAATCGCCAGTGCAGCCAGCCGATGTAGGCGATGAGCGCCGCCATCACGGCGATGTACAGAATGAACTCGCGGTTACCCGATTGCAGCGCGCCAACAACCGCGGCCACCAGATACGCCAGCGTTACGGCGACGACGGCGCCAACAAACGGAGTGACCAACGGCGGTTCGGCGTCAGGTGCTTTGGCTGTCATAGCGACTCCCTGGCGGATGTGCGACGACCTGGAACTTTGCTATCGTGCCTCACAACTCTAACCCACGCCCACGGAACTTGCGCATGGCACGACGCACCTTGAACGGCAGCCGCATTTTGCTGACCGGGGCTTCGAGCGGCATCGGCCGCGCATTGGCGCTGGAACTGACCCGAGCCGGCGCGCGGGTGCTGGCGGTCGCGCGCCGAGAGCCACTGTTGCGCGCCCTGGCGAACGACAATCAAGGACCGGGCACGATGGAGATCGCCGTCGGCGACCTCACCGATCCGGCGGCGCGGACCGAATGGTTGCGTCTGGTCGGCGAGCGGTTTGGCGCGCTGGACGTGTTGATCAACAACGCCGGCGTCGGCGCCTTGGGACTGTTCGAGCATGCCGACGAGGCGCGATTGCGACAGGTCATGGAGGTCAATTTCTTTGGGCCAGCGGAATTGATCCGCGCTAGCCTGCCGCTGTTGCAGCGCGGCAATCATCCCTTGGTGGTCAACATTAGCTCCGTGTTGGGACAGCGGGCGATTCCCAGCATGAGCGAGTACTGCGCCAGCAAGTTCGCGCTGCAAGGGTTGAGCGATTCGCTGCGGGCCGAGTTTGCGCGGCACGGCATCGACCTCATGGTGGTCAGCCCTGGTTCGACCAACAGCGAGTTCTTTGACAACCTCGTCGAGACCAAGGGAGAAGTCCTGTGGCCCAATCGGCCGCGCCGCACCAGCGAGCAGGTGGCGGCCGAGATTGTGCGCGCCATGCGGCGCGGGCGGCGGGCGATAGTCCCCAGCCATTCTGGCCGCATGCTCGTGTGGCTCAATCGCGCGGCGCCATGGCTCATCGACCGGGTGCTAGCACGCAAGGCGTAGTCGCCAGTTGATTGTCCCATCGCGCAGCTAGCTGATCGAGCAGGCAAGCCCGCGAGAAAAATCGGGCTGTGGTCGGCGCGCCGCATTTGCCGATGATGCCAACGAGGCGAAGTTTGCAGCCCGCCGTTTCCGGTCGTGGTCGCGCCCTGTCGCCCATTTTCCGGGGGGAAAAGTGCATGCGATATTCACATAAGCGCGGGCTGGCCGCGCTGGCCGCCAGTTTGGCTTTGTTTTTTGGCGCCGCGCAATGCCGCGCGCAACAAGCGGAAGTCGAACTCGAACCACCGTTGCCAGTCGAGCGCCAGGCGAGCGATGCAACCGACGCCGCGCCGGTTCCCATGGCGATTCAGCGCACGCGCCGCACCAGCGCCACACCGTCGCCGCTGGCCGAGCGACTAATGTTAGCGCGGCAATCGCGCGAAGCGACGGCCAATGCCAGCGAAGCCGCGGTGCTCGTTGAACCGGCCCCGCTCGATGGAGAGGCCGCTCCCGCCGATTTGGTCGAATCGCTGGTACAAACCGCGCCGGCGCCCGCGCAGCCGATCTGCGACGTGCCAGCCGACGTGGCGCCCCCTCAGCCAGAGGTCGTCGGCTCGCCACGATCGTTGCGCATCGCGGGCGCCACGCCGGTCGTCTCCCAATCCAAAGCGCAAGGACGCCGCATGCGCCGAGACGCTGATGTGCGCCTGGCCGCGGCCAACGAATCACCAGCGCCTTTGCCGCCGCACAGCATCGCGCCGGTGCAAACCGCCGAGCACATGCAAGCCATCGCCGAAACAGTCATCTCCGATGTCGTCGTCTCCCCCCCCGGCGAAACACAAGACTCTGGCGCTGTCGCCACGGATGATGTCGCCGCCGGCGATTGCGCTTCGGGCAACTGCTCGGGGGGACAATGCGGGAGCGACTGCGCCAAGCCCGCCCTGGGGTCGCGGTTGGGCTGCCTTGGTTGCCTTGGCGGACTGCTCGTGCAGCACGAGGTGGGTTCATTCAACTGTGGATGCAACGGCAGCTACAAATTTCCCGTGCCGCCGCTCTACACCTATCACTGGCCCGGCATGTACTCGCAAGAGTTGATGACCGACTATCACTATCCGTGGCGCTTTCTGCCGCTCAAGCCGTACACTGACGAGTTCCCCCGTCCGGGCGAACCGGGCAAATTGGCCGGCGCGGCGCCGGCAATCAGCATGACGCCGCCCGCGACGAGCGTGCGAGTTGTGAGCGCCACGGTGGAGTCGGCCCCGGCGGTCGCCACGCCGATGGCGATTGAGGCGCCCCGCATGCCCGGCGAGCCTGAGCCCACCAGCAAAAAGCTGGAACGCCTTTACGGCGTGAAATAGCGATTGACTGCGTGGGTCGCGGTTGGCTGGTAAGATAGGAGGCGGAATACCCACCGCCCCCTGCACCTACCTGGCAGCCGCGTCGCATGCGACGACTCTTGCAAACCACGCCCCGTTGGCGCCACCGAGCACGAGCTTGTTTGGCGACCTTCGTAGCGACGCCACGTTGGATCGCATGCTGGGCGCTGGTGTTGGCGATCGCCGCCGCCGCGAGCCCATCCACGGCGGCCGAACTGGGTTTGCCGATCGACGAATTTACCTTGCGCGATTCGCATGGCCGCGAGCACGCCTTGGCCTCGGCGCCCGACACCAAGGCCTTTGTGGTGGTGTTTCTCGGGGTGGAATGTCCGCTGGCGAATCTCTATGCGCCAAGGCTCAACGAATTGGCCGAGCGCTTCGCCGGGCGCGGCGTGGCGTTTTTTGGCATCAACTCCAATCGCCAAGATTCCAATAGCGAACTGGCGGCTTATGTCGAGCAGCACCACTTTTCGTTTCCCCAATTGAAAGACGTTGGCAACGTGATCGCCGATCGCTTTGGCGCCGAGCGCACGCCAGAGGCGTTTGTGCTCGATGGCAATCGCGTGCTGCGCTATCGAGGCCGCATCGACAATCAATACGAGGTGGGTGTGCAACGCGCCGCGGCGACGCGTCACGATCTGCGCTTCGCGATCGAAGCGGTGCTGGACGGCAAGGAGGTCTTTGATCCATCGACCGAGGCGCCAGGCTGCTTCATTGGCCGCACCGAGGTGCGCCAGCGTGAAGGTCAAGCCGCGCCGGCCGCTGGCGACATCACTTGGTCCAGCAAAATCGCCGACATCATTCAGCGGCGCTGCCAGGAGTGTCATCGGCCGGGGCAGTTCGCCCCGTTTCCGCTGTTGACCTACGACGACGCCTTGGGTTGGGCCGAGACGATTCGCGAGGTGGTCACGCTCGAGCGAATGCCACCGTGGAACGCCAATCCCGAGCATGGCCAGTTCTCCAACGATCTGCGGCTTACGCCGGAAGAAAAATCGGCGCTGCTGGCCTGGATCGACGCTGGCGCTCCACAGGGCGATCCTGAAAAGCTACCCGCGCCGCGCGAGTACGCCAGTGGCTGGCGGATTGGCGAGCCCGACCAGATCGTGTACCTGGCCGAAAAACCGTTCGAGGTGCCGGCCGATGGTGTGGTGGACTACCAGTGGTTTTACGTTGATCCCGGTTTCAAGGAAGACCGCTGGGTGCAAGCGGTCGAGGCGCGCCCCGGCGCTCGACAGGTGGTGCATCATGTCACCGTGTATCACAAGCCGCCGTGGGGCGACTGGGATATGCAGCACAATACGCGCATCAACTTGCTCGGCGGGTTCAATCCCGGAGGCGAACCGCTGGTGCTGCCTCCAGGGCATGCGATCTACCTGCCGGCCGGCACGCAGTTCGCCTTTGAAATGCACTACACGCCCAACGGCGTTGTGCAACAAGATCGGAGCCACATCGGGCTGGTCTTCGCCGAACCGGGCGACGTGAAAAAAGAAGTGCAGGCGTTCATGCCCGCCGACACAAAGATCGACATTCCGCCGGGCGAAGCCGACTATCGCTCGCGGATCTCGTATCGCTTTCCCGAGGACATGGACCTGATGATCCTCCGCCCGCACATGCATCTGCGGGGCAAATCGTTTCGCTACGAAGCGGTGTATCCGGGGGGCAAGCGCGAGATTCTGCTCGATGTGCCGCGGTTCGATTTCAACTGGCAGCACAGCTACTACCTGGCCCAGCCGAAGCGGATGCCGCGCGGCACGGAGTTGGTCTGCAGCGCGAGCTTCGACAACTCGGCGGAGAACCCCAGCAACCCCGATCCAGCAGCGCGGGTGCGGTGGGGCGATCAATCGTGGGACGAGATGATGATTGGCATCTTCTGCGCCACGCCCGTCGTGCAGCACTGGAACAACTATCCATTGGCGTATGGCACGCCGCGGACGCGGCGCATCGCGTTTGTGGCGCTGGCTGGCGGCATTGCGGTAAGCTTGGCCGCGAGCTACTGGCAGCGCGGCCGGCATGTCACGGGATAAGTTCACCGCGCTTTCGGCGCGCTAGCGGGCGATTCGTCCGCAGATGTACACGTCGCCCCCCAGCACGCGTACGCGCGGCGATTGCAACTGTGAGGCCAGCGCCATCTGTGGCACGCCGTCCCCCGCCAGCGGCGAGGGGGCGGCGGCTCCGCCAACCAACTTGGGCGCGACGAACACATGCGCTTCATCGATTTGCGAGCTGGCGAACAGCGAGCCAAGCACGCGGCCCCCCCCTTCCACCAGGATGTTGGTCATTCGCCGGCGCCCCAGTTCCAGCAGCAATTGATCCCAGCGCGCCAGAGGCGTGTCGCCCGCCGAGCGAAACACCTCCACCCCTAGTTGCCGCAAGCGCTGGCAAGCGATCTCGCTGGCATAGCTGGCGGCCGCGACCAGCACCGGCGAGTCGTGGGCCGTGCGCGCCAGTTGCGACGCCGGATCGAGCGCCGCGGCGCTATCGAGCACGATCCGCGTGAGCACGCGCGGGCCGGCAGGGCGCGCGGTGAGCAGCGGGTCGTCTGCCTTCACGGTTCCACGGCCAACCACAATCGCGTCGACTTGGCGGCGCAGTTCGTGGGCGACCTCGCGCGAGGCTTCGTTCGAGATCCAGCGACTATCCCCCGTGGCGGTGGCGATCTTGCCGTCGAGCGTCATCGCCCATTTGGCGATCACCCAGGGGCGCCCGGTCGCCAACAATTTGAGATACGGCGCGTTCAGCTCGCGGGCTTCGTCCTCGAGCAGGCCGACTTCGACTTCGATGCCGGCCGCGCGCAGTCGCTGAATGCCGGCGCCATCGACCTGCGGAAACGGATCGCGCTGCGCCACCACTACACGGGCGATGCTCGCGGCGATGATCGCATCGACGCAGGGAGGCGTCTTGCCGTGATGACTGCACGGCTCCAGCGTGACATATAGCGTCGCCCCCCGCGCGCGCTGGCCGGCGATGGCCAAGGCCTCCACTTCGGCATGCGGGCCGCCATATCGGCGATGCCAACCCTCGCCAATGATCTCGGCGCCGCGGGCGACGAGGCAGCCCACCAACGGGTTGGGCTCCACCAGTCCGCGCCCGGCGGCCGCCAGTTCCAGCGCGCGGGCAAGATGCCAGCGGTCGATTTCGACCTGTCGCATGGCGCCTAGTCCATTCCCGGAACCCAGAGCTTCGATTTTTGCGCGCCTCCCGCTTCTCCCTCGGGAGTCCAAATGCGCCCCGGATCAACCGGAGCGGCCGTGGCGGCAATGGTCGATTCGTCGGTCGGCATCCGTCCTCTCGGCACGCCGCCAGGTGGAGCGATGCCCGCCATTTGCAACAAATTGCCCAGCGCCGCGCGCACGCCCGGCTCGTTGCCATGTTGGCGCGCGATGTGGTCGAGCAGGCGCACTGCTTCTTGCTCTTCGCCGCGCTGCAAGCGCAGCCCCAACTCTTCCAGATCCCAGGGTGCGCACGATTGACCTTTGCCGGCGGCCCATTGGCGCCCCTCGTCGACCCAGCGCAATCCTTCGTCGGTCGGACCGACGTTGAGGGCCAGGGTGCGATAAATGGGGGACAGGTCGTAGCGCTCGCCGAGCGAGGGGCGCGCCAGAATCTCACGACCGGCGCGTGACAACAACAGGCGATAGTTCATCATCACGACCCGACTATAAACCTGCACCAATTGCTCATCGCTGAGCTTGGCCAGATCGAGCCGCGGAAACCGCGCCATCGGCAGCGCTTCAATATCGACTGTGGCAAGGTCAATCGGTTCGACCGGAGGCAACCCCAACTCCTCGCGCAGGCGGCCAAAGTCAAAGTCGTCGCCGTCTCCTTGAGCCGATAGCTCCAAGAGCAGCGCCAGCGCCGCCAGCCGGAGCCGATACTTGGGGTCTCCCTTCACGGCCAGCGGAGTCTTGTTGTCGAGCACCGGCAGCGGCAGCCGTGGCCAGCGCTCGTACAGATTGTGCTGCTGAAAGTCGCGCGTCAGTTCTTGAAACCGCGTGAGACTAATGTCGTCCGGCAGCCGCCATTGCGGCGCCAAGGCGTGCCGGATCATGGGTATCTTGTCCAGCACTTCCTCGTCGCCGGCGGGACCGATAGCGCCATCCGCGATTTGAGCCAGCGCCTCGTGCGCCGCGGAGAACTGCGCGTCGCGACAGGCGATCAGCTCCAAACGCGCCTCGCGGTCGGTTTGTTTGCCAAAGAGCAGCGCCGTGGCCAACGCCCGGGGAATATCGGCCAACCCGAGCGAGGGAGTGTCGTTCTTGACGTGCGGACGATCTAGCAGGAGGTACGCCGCGCGGGGTGGCGGATTGTCGTCTTCGGCGGCAAAGCGTTCCTCATCGATCGGCGCCGCCACGGCCACATCGGCCGAAGCCAACAACTCGCCCAGGCGCTCGGCGTCGAGCACCGGATAGGTGGTGGCCACGATATCAAGGTTGTGCAGGTTGTCGACCGGTTCGAGCAGTTGCGCTAGCGCCTCGGCCTCGACCGCCTGATCGTACGGAATGTCCAAACTGGTAAGAAACCGCAGCGCGCCCACGGCTGCGGCGTTCTCGCCCAACCACGATCGCAGCATGGCGATGTTTTGCCAGACGACGGGCGGATTGGCGTTGCGCCCCGCCAGATCGACCAGTTGCGCCGCGGCGCGACGCCAGCGCCCGCCGATCGCTTCGACCATGATCTTATCGAACTGCGGAGCCCAACTGGCATCGGCGGGCGCGGGGACCAGCTTGCGGTGATCCTTGAGCAACAGCGGCAACTGCGGCGAGTTGAGTAGTTGCGTCAACATCTGGACGGGCGCTTTGTCGTCGGGATCGAGGCTGTTTTGCAGGATCAAGTGCGCCAGCGCGGCGGCCGGCCGCCCGCTGGAAATCGCCGCCATCGCCATGCCGCCCAGCGCGTCGTAAAGTTGGACCGGAATATTGCGATCCACCCGCTCCAGCGCGTCTTGCAGCAGGCCGATGCCAGCCTCCTGTCCCTTGTCGCGGGCGGCGAACAGAGCCGACTCGGCCAAAGCCACCGGGTTGGTGGGGTGCGCGGCCACGAATTGCCCAACCGCCTGTTGTAAGTCGTCCTCGCGCTGACCGGCGGCGAGTACGGAGCACTTCAGCGCCATCAGGCAGGCGCGATTGGGATGCTTGGCTTCGATCTTGGCGATCGACTCCAGCGCCGCCACGCGTTGGTCCCCCTCGATCATGCGCGACAGCTTGTCCAGATCATGTACCAGATCGGCGCAGCAGAATTTGACTTTCTTATCGAATCCGCCGGGACACGGCGAGTAGGAATCGATGGGCATGAAATCGCTTTCTCAACAGAAACGGCGCGAGCCCCAGGGGAGTCGCGCCGCGGGATACAGCTACAACAAGCGGCGCGCGAGCGCCGCGGGCGGCCAGTCCGCAAAATTGGCCTGCGGCGGATTGTACCAAATGCGGTGGCCCGGCGACAAAAGGGGCCAAGCCGCGTGTCAGCGAGCGGCCAGTTGCGAGCGCTTTTCGGCGATCAGCTTGAGAAGCCCCTTTTGCGGGTCGGCGAATTTTTGGATGCCTTCGCGCATCAGCGTTTCTTCCAGCTTGCCCATGTCGACCAGGCGGTCGACCTCCGCCAGCACGTTGGCCGCCGGCAACTGGTCGACCTGCCGTGTGGCGGTTCGTCCGCTCGCCTCGTAGGCGTCGTTGGTTTCCGGCGGATTGGTCTCGATGTCGCTGCCGGCCAGGGCCTCGACATATTTCCACGGCGGGTCTTCGGGCTTCTTCGTGCCGGTGCTGGCAAAGATCATTTCTTGCGCCAGCGGCGTTTTCTTATCGGCCCAAAAGTCCTGGTTCTCGCGCCAAATGCGTTTGGCGTTGACGATGCCCACCTGGCCTTGCGCGGCGGTCAATTGCGGCACGGCCTTCTCGGTGTACACGTCGAGCCGCGAGACAAAGATGCTGTAGACACTCTTGAACCCGTCCAGACTCTTACGCTTCTGGGCGCCGCGCCAAATGGAGTCGCGCGCGATGCGATACTGCCGATCGGTGAAGATGAGCGTCACGTTGATCGTGACCCCGGCCGCGGCCAGCGCCTCCAGCGCGTCCAAACCGGCGGGCGTGGCGGGGACTTTGATCATGCGGTTCTGTTGACCCGCCGACCACTGCTTGCCCAGCGCCACATACCGCTCGACGCGCGTGGCGTGCGGCAAATTCGCGCTCGGGTCTTCCAGCAAGGGATCCAGCTCAAAGCTCACATAGCCGTCGTTGCCATTCGTTTCTTTCCACGCGGGCAGAAAGACTTCTTGCGCGCGCTTCACCAGTCGATCGGTCACCTGCCAGGCAATATCTTCGTCGCTCAGTCCGTTCCGCGCGAGCGACGCCAGATCGTCGTCAAAGCGCCCCGTCTTAAGCAGGTTGGCGATGATGATCGGATTCGAGGTGGCGCCCGTGGCGCCCCAGGCGCGATTGCTGGCGACCAGTTCGGGGTCGATCGAATCGAGCCACAGCTTGGTGCCGCAGGCGATGAGCGAACGCAAAGGGGAAGTCATGGTCGCTAGTTCTCCTATTCCTATCGATGTCCTGCCAGCACGAATCGCGCGCCAAGCAATCGCTAGCTTATCTCTTGAATTTGCCGCCGGTTTTTTTACCCGCCTCCCTTGCGATAGTACCCCTTGTGGCGCGCCACGCCAACGATTGGCAAATTGGGCAAGCTGCGGCGAGCGGCCCGGAAGCGCTTGCGATTGACGTGGCAAACCGTGCCGATTCTAGCGGTTATTTGTGTTGTGCCGCGCCCGAGCGTTCCGATTAGCAAAGATGAACATGCGCCGGCGCGCGGGCGGGGTGTCTTGCCTTGGTCTGGGCCGGCGTGGTTTTGCGGAGATTGTCCCCCGTGCGTGCTCGTTGGCTCCAGATTCTGCTGCTTGTGGCGATCGGCATGACCGGCGCGCGCGCCAGTTGGGCCGACGAGGCCGAAGACCTCGGCGTCTGGCTCGATCAAACGCCCCAAGACGGCATGGTGGTCGACGAGTGGGGGGCGGAATACCCTACCCCTGCCGACGACGCGCAGAGCACCATCCTCTGGCCCGACGAGGGACAGTTGATCGGCGCCTACAGCACCGACCCCATCGCTTACGACCAAGGGCAAACGCCCCCCTATTGCCGGGGCTGCACGCGGCCTGGTTGCGGACCCGCCGGCTGCGGCGCCTGCGGTGGTGGCGGCCTGCGCCCCACCTGGTTCGCCTACACCGACGTGGTGGCCCTGGAGCGCAGCAGCGGGCGACCCGTGAATCTGTCGGGCACCGAGCGCACCGTGGTGATCAACAACCAGCAGATCCTGGTGCGCACCGTGGATCAATCGACGCGCGATCTCGACTTTGGTTATTCGGTGGGGACACGGTTGACGGTGGGACGGTTCTTGGGGACCGACTTCGTCAAGCGGGTGCATACGCTGGAGTTCAGTTATCTGGGGCCGTTCGATTTCGACGCCTCGCATCAGGTGCGCGGCGGCAGCACCACCACGGTCAATCCCTTCACCGGCAATCCGATCATCACGTTGGGCGATCTGATCACGTTCTTTCCCAACGGCGTCGGCGGGTTCAACTTCACCAACCTGCAGCGCGCCGAGTACTCGTCCGACTTCAACAACTACGAGGCGGTGTGGCGGGTGCGCCGCTCGCTGGGGCGCGACAGCCTGGTGGCGCTGCCCAACAACAGTTGGGAAAAGCGCTGCACGCCCGGCTTCACGCCGTCGTTCTTGGCCGGCTTTCGCTACATCACGATCAACGAGGCCTTTGGCTTTCACGCGCAAGGCAGACACGTCCTGTACGACGCCAACGGCGGCATCGACTCCGATGTGCTGGCCCGCGGCGATTACCGCGTACGCACCACGAACAATCTGTTCGGCTTTCAGATCGGCGGCGACATGGTGCAGCAGTATTGCCGCTTCAACCTGGGAGCGCGCGGCAAGATCGGCCTGTTTGGCAATCGCGCCAGCCAGACCAGCGTAATCACCGCTTCCGACCTGGAAGGCGCCACCCTGCCGTCGCGCGCCTTTGGCGACGCGATCACCAAGTTCGCCTTCGTCGGCGAGTTTGGCTTTACCGGCGTGTGGCACGTGCGACCCAACATGAACCTGCGCGCCGCCTACGACTTTCTGTGGGTGACGGGACTGGCGCTCGCCCCCTTGCAGGTCACGCCCAAGACCGGCAATCAGCCCGCCAATCTCGACCACTCGGGCTCGACGTTCCTCACCGGCCCCTCCCTCGGCGCCGAGTTCTTCTGGTAGAGGGCGGCGCTACGACGCCTAGCCCCTCGTCGCCAGCGAAACGAATCCAACCCCAGTTTCTGTCCAACACTTGGGGTCCACCTCATTCTCTCGGCCGCCCGGGCGGCTGTTCTTAGTGGCGGCGACGCATGAAATCCCGGATCAAGCCCACGACGAAGCCGAAAACCGCATAAACGCCGCCACCGATGACGATGTAGCCGGCCGCTAGTTTCAGCACTTCTCGCTTCTCACCGTAGTACGCGATAAGCGGCAGTATCGGCAGGTCAATCAGCCACAGAGACATCGAATACAGCCATCGCTGCTCGCCCCGGACCGACAGGATGAATGGCAGACAGACCAACCCTACCAATGTGTGCGACAGAAAGAATCCGCAGCCAGTCAAGAACGGCGTTCGGGCACGCAGCGTCCAGAAGATCAGCGACACAAAGAACATGACATTCACGGTCAATGCTGCTGCCGAAAAAGCCATATCTGAGTATGCGAGGGTTACAGCATTCCCTGGAGGCTCAAGCATGGATTGTCTCAGGGGGCATCTTCCGCGCTATTGAATCGCGCGCTAGCAAGTCGACACATCCGTAAGCGTAGAGTCAACTGGCTGGAAGCGCCACCCAGGAACTTCCGCGGAGTTGGAAGCCTGCCGGCGTTTGTTCCCGCCGCGATCGCCCCGCGCCGACTTCAGGCCGCCCGGCCCAGCGCGAACCCGGCCAGCACGTCGCATTCGAGATCGGCAAAGAGTTGATCCAGGCAGCGATTGCTCTTGCCCCAGTCAAACCATTGCCCGCCGATGCGGGCAGTGGCCGCGACCGAGGCGGCGGGTCCGTAACGGCGCACGGTGATCAACAGGTCGCCTTCGAGCGCAAAGAGATCGGATGGCAGCGCCGCTTCGATCAGGCAACCATCTTCGGCCTGAGTCACCTGGCGCAGCGCCTGGCCGCGGCGGGCCAACGAGCAGAGCACACGCACGATCGTCTGGCTGGCCGGCGCGGCGACCTGCCGCGCGCGATCTTTGCCCGTCTGCACGCCCAGCCGTTTGAAGAAGGCGTTGGCGACCCCCGCCACCCCCTCCATCGAAACGCCGAGCGGCACGATCTTGTCGGCCAGCGCCAAGAATTGCTCGCCCGTCATCTGCTTGGGCGCTTGCGCGGCGTGTCGCTCGATCGCGGCGCGGACCCCGGGAAACTGCAAAATCGCTTCATAGCGAATTTCGCTCTCCCAGTCGGGCAAGACTTCGACCGGCACCAGATCGAGCAGGGCAAGTTTTTCGCCGGAGTCGCCAGAAGCGGCGTCCAAGAGCGGCGCGCCGCAGTGGGAGCAGAACTTGCCGCGAGCCGGTTTTCCACATTCGGAGCAGAACATCAGACCCATCCCTGGCGACGATGAACGGTGCCCTACCGCGTTGGCTGGGGGCAGAGCCCCCCGCGTCTTACATCGGCAAGACTTTTGCGCCAGGTTGGCGCTATTGCGATGAGAAATCACACACAACCGCAGGTTGCCTCTTTCGCCTGTAACGACTGGGTAATTTGCTCGTCGCGATAACTGCAAGTGCTAGCTGGATTTATCGAGAGCATCGCTGGTATGGATCGTGCTGTCTCGCTAGCATGGGTTGAACTACCCGCTTGTAGGCGGCGCCGGTAACATACGTTGCCCAAACGGCGCTTAGGCCTACAGGGCCGCTTGGCGAGTTGTCGCCATCGCAAGGGCCCCGGCGCCGCAAATGAGCAGTCCCTCCTGGACCGTGGGTCACTCGCAATGAATTCCCCCGCCAAGCACTCTTTTTACTCGCGCTACGGCCTGACGATCATGCTGGTCGTCTTCTTTTTGCTGCCCATCTCGTTGGCGGGGGCTCGCCGGGCCCTGTTGAGCAACAAGAACGACGTGAAGCAGTGGCTGCCGGCGCGGTACGAAGAAACGCAGGTCTACGAGCGGTTTCAGAAGCACTTTCAGAACGAAGAGTTCGTGCTGGTGAGTTGGGACGGCTGCACGCTGGACGACCCCCGGCTGGAACTGATGGCGACCAAGTTGCGGGCCAAGGCCCACGCCGTCGCCGCCGACGACGACGGCGAGGCGCACCAGTCGTACTTTTCGCGGGTGATGACCGGGCCCGACTCGATCGCCGAGATGACCGAAAAGATCGAGTCGCTCAGCTACGAAGAGGCGCGCGATCGGCTGGTTGGGTCGCTGGTCGGTCCCGACAAGGAGACCACCTGCATCGTCTTGACCCTCTCGGCCTATGGCTCTGAGAACGCTCGCAAGGCGGTCGACAAGATCGAAGATGTGGCGGTGAGCGAATGCGCCATCCCCGCCGCCAACCTGCACATGGGGGGCCCGCCCGTCGATAACGCCGCCATCGACAAGGCGGGCGAGAGCACGCTGGTGCGCTTGGCGCTGATGTCGGGCGCCATTGGCCTATTGGTGTCGTGGTGGTCGCTGCGCAGTAAGCGCCTGGTGGCGCTGGTGATGTTCACCGGCATCTACTCGATCATCATCAGCATGGCCATCGTGTATTACTCGGGCACCCCGATGAACGCCATCTTGCTGTCGATGCCGTCGCTGGTGTACGTGACGGCGACCTCCGGCGCGATTCACTTGGCGAATTATTATCGCGACACCGTGGCCGAGCATGGCACAAAGAACGCGGCGCTGCACGCCATCCAGCACGCCTGGCTGCCGCTCAGTCTGGCCACAGTCACTACTGCGGTGGGCCTGGTGTCGCTCTGCATGAGCGAACTGGTGCCGATTCAACTATTCGGCATCTTCTCGGCCATTGGCGTGGTGGTGAGCTTGCTGCTGTTGTTTTTGTTCTTGCCGGCCGGGCTGGAGATGTGGCCAATCCGTGTGCCGAAAAAGCAAGAAGGCGAGCCCGCGGAGACGGTGTTTTCGCGCTTCTGGTGGCGCATGGCGGAGCGCGTGGTGCGGCATCACAACCTGGTTTCGGTGGCCACGCTGCTGGTGATGGCCATGTGCGCTTATGGACTGGTCCATATCAAGACCTCGGTCAGCATGATGCGCTTCTTTCAGAAGGGCGCGCCGATCCTCAACGACTACACCTGGCTGGAAAAGAACCTTGGCGAACTGGTGCCGGTCGAAATTGTGCTCAGTGTTCCCAAGGACTCCGGCCTGTCGCTGCTCGACCAAATGCGTCTGATCGACCGCGTGCAGACCAAGGTGAACGAAATTCCCGAGGTCGGTAGTTCGCTTTCGACCGTCACCTTTGGCCCCTCGCTGCGCAGTCGCACGCGGCGGATACCGATCGTTGGTCGGGTGGAAGACCCGGTCCTCAATAAACGCTTGACGAAGAATATCGACGAGTTCCTTGCCGGCGACTATCTGCGCGAGACGCCCGACGCGCTGTTGTGGCGGATCAGCGCCCGCGTCGGGGCGCTCAAGAACGTCGACTACGCCCAGTTCATCGACGTGCTCAAGCAAGAGGTGGAGCCGATCGTCTCCGAACAGGAGACCAAACTCGCGCAAGCGCCCCCCGCTGGGGGCGTGGCGCTGGCGGCCGACGCCGCGGCCCGGCCCAACATCGATGTGGTTTACACCGGATTGGTGCCAATCGTTTACAAGGCGCAAACCTCGTTGCTCGATGGTCTGGTGACCGGCTTCGTCTCCGACCTGGTGCTCATCATCCTGGTTATGATCATTGCCGTTCGCAGTATGTCGGCCGGCATCCTGCTCACCATCACCAGCATCTTTCCCGCGCTCATCGTATTTGGCCTGATGGGCTGGTGGGACATCGTGGTCGATGTGGGCACGGTGATGACGCCGGCCGTGGCGCTCGGCGTGACGGTCGACGACGTGGTTCACTTCATGCTCTGGTTCCGTCGCGGCATCGCCGATGGCCTCTCGCGTAATGAGGCGGTGATGCTAGCCTACAAGGGTTGCGGCCGAGCCATGTATCAAAGCTGGGGCGTGATCGGTCTGGGGCTTTCGGTCTTCGCCTTTAGCCCCTTCACGCCGACGCAGCGGTTTGGCTTTATGATGCTTACGCTGCTCACGGCTGCATTGCCGGGCAACTTGCTACTGATGCCCGCCCTGCTGGCGGGGCCGCTGGGCCGGTTGTTCGAGCGCGGCATTCGACCGGCCAAGCAGCCGGCGCCGGCCAAGGTGGCGCTGCCGCCGCACGCGAAGGCCGACAACCCGCATCGCCGCCGCGACCCGGCGCCCAGCGTGCTGTAAGGGCGAGGTCGCTGGTCGGGCACTTTGCCGCGCGTCGATTTGCGTTGCGCTCCGTGCGCCTGTTAGGCTGACGCTGCGCGCCCTGGAATCGCCGCCGCGGAGACCGAGCCGATGACGCACTGGACGACCCGTCTCGTATTGCTGCTGGCGATAGCGTGTTGCGCCGATTGGACTTTCGCCCAGGAGTGGACTCGCTTTCGCGGGCCCAATGGTTCCGGTGTTAGCGAGGCCCAAGGCATTCCCGCCGAGTGGACCGAAGCCGACTATCGCTGGCGCGTGGAACTGCCGGGCGTTGGCCACTCGGCCCCGGTGATCTGGGGAGACAAAGTCTTTTTGACCAGCGCCGACAACGACAACGCCACGCGCATGGCGCACTGCCTCAGCGCGCGCGACGGCAAGTTGCTCTGGTCGCGCAGCTACACCTCGTCGTTGCACACCAAACATCAATTCAATAGCTTCGCGTCGTCCACGCCAGCAGTTGACGAAGAGCGGGTGTATGTGGTGTGGTCAGCGCCGGAAGACTACTCCATCCGCGCCTTGGACCACGATGGCCAGGAAGTCTGGCATCGCTCGTTGGGGCCGTTCGTGAGCCAACATAGCTGCGGCACGTCGCCAATCGTCTATGAAAACCTGGTGATCCTGGGCAACGATCAAGACGAGTCGGGCGTCAGTTTCTTGGTGGCGCTCGATCGAACCAACGGAGAAGTCGTTTGGCAAACCCCACGCCCGGGACGCGAGGTGTCGTACGCCACGCCATGCGTCTACGAGCCACCGGGACGCGGTCCGGAACTCGTTTTCTTGAGCGGCGCGCACGGCTTCACCGGCATCGACCCCAAGACGGGCGCACGGCTCTGGGAACTGGCCGACGTGTTCGACAAGCGCACGGTCAGCTCGCCCGTCGTGGCCGGCGACCTGGTGCTAGGTACCTGCGGCTCGGGAGGCGGCGGCAACTTTGTCGTGGCGGTGCGCCCCGGCGGGCCAGATAACCAGCCCGCGCCAGAGGTCGCCTACAAGATCACCAAGAGCGCGCCGTATGTGCCTACGCCGGTGTACCTGGACGGTCATGTCTATCTGTGGAGCGATCAAGGGGTGGTGAGCAGCGTGCGGAGCGATTCGGGCGAAGTGGTCTGGCAACACCGCGTGGGTGGGCGCTACTTCGGTTCGCCAATTTGCGTCGATCGCCGGCTGTACTGTATGTCGGACGCGGGAGAGTGCGTCGTCGTCGCCACCGGGCCCGAGTATCAACTGCTCGGCAAAAATCCGATCGGCGAAGGAAGTCACAGCACCCCCAGCGTGGCGGGCGGCGTATTGTATCTGCGCACTTTCTCGCACCTCGTCGCGCTCGGTGGCGGCTAGCAACCGGTTGAAGTGTTCAACAAGCTGCCGAGATCGCTCGCGCGGCGCGCCGCTTGTCAACGCGGGTCGTTTCGCCGAACATCACGGCATGTCAGATCAAGCTTCTAGCGTCGCCCCCCCCTGGGAGTTTTGGATCGATGTCGGCGGCACCTTCACCGACTGTTTTGCCCGCGGCCCGCAGGGCCAGTTGTCGCGTTACAAGCTGCTGAGCACCGGCATGGTGACCGGGCGAGTGGAGCCCGGTTCGTCGAGGCGCACGATCTTCGATAGCGCTCGCCGCGCCGATCCGCCTCGCGTGTGGGAAGGCTTTGCCGTTCGTTTGCGCAGCGGCGCGCGCATCGTAGCGGAGGGACGGGTTCTCGAGTTCGACCAAGCCCGGGGGGCCCTTATGCTAGACGTCGATCTGCCAGACGACGTTGGCGACGGTCTTGTTTACGAACTATCCAGCGGCGAAGAGGCGCCGCTGGTCGCCGTGCGCTACCTGCTGGGCCTGCACTGCGATCAGCCGATTGGCGTCGTTTCGATTCGGCTGGGCACCACGCGCGGCACCAACGCCTTGCTCACTCGCCGCGGGGCGCGCACGGCGCTGGTCACCACGCGCGGCTTTGGCGACATACTGAAAATCGGCTATCAGAACCGGCCGCGTTTGTTCGACTTGGATATCGTCAAAACCGAGCCGCTCTTTAGCGCGGTGCTGGAAATCGACGAACGCGTGGCGGTCGATGGCGCCGTGCTGAAGGCGCCTGACCAAGACGCGATGATCGCGCCGCTCAAGGAGCTAAAGCAACAAGGAATCGAGTCGCTGGCCATTTGCCTGTTGCACGCCAGCGATCACCCCCAGCACGAAGCGCTGGTCGAACAGGCGGCTCGCCGGGCTGGCTTCACGGAGATCAGCGTGTCGCATCGGGCGGCGCCGCTGGTCAAGATCGTGGCGCGGGGGGACACCACCGTAGTCGACGCCTATCTCAACCCAGTGCTGCGGCAATATGTCGGCCGACTGCAAAGCGCGCTCGGCGCCGGCAGCCGTCTGCGCTTGATGACCTCGGCCGGCGGGCTGATCGGCGCCGACCATTTCACGGGCAAAGACAGCGTGCTCAGTGGCCCGGCCGGGGGCGTGGTTGGTTTCTCCCAGGTGGCGCTGGCGGCGGGCTTTGCGCGCGCCATCGGTTTCGACATGGGAGGCACCAGCACCGATGTGTCGCGGTTCGACGGCGGTTTCGAGTTCGAGTACGAAACCGAAAAGGCAGGGGTGCGGCTGGTGACGCCGATCCTCAAGATTCATACCGTTGCCGCGGGTGGCGGATCGATCTGCCGCTTCGACGGCGTGAAGCTGGTGGTCGGTCCCGAAAGCGCCGGCGCCGATCCTGGTCCTGCCTGTTATGGTCGCGGTGGCCCATTGTGCGTCACCGATCTCAACTACTATCTGGGCAGATTGCCGGCGCGGCGGTTTCCGCTGCCGCTCGATCGGGCGGCCGTCGAATTGCGCCTGGCGGAACTGATCGCCGCGGTGCGCGCCGAATCGGGACGCGAATACACGCCGCAGGCGCTCTGCGAGGGGCTGCTCGAGATCGCCAATCAAAACATGGTGCAGGCGATCCGCGCCATTTCAATTGCGCAAGGCGCCGACCCGCGCGATTATGTCTTGGCGTCGTTCGGCGGCGCGGGAGGGCAACACGCCACCGCCGTCGCGCGCGAACTGGGCATGCGTCAGGTGCTCTGCCATCCAGACGCCGGCCTGTTGAGCGCCTACGGCATCGGCCTGGCCGACGTGACGCGGCACAAAGTAGCGGGCGTATATCAGCCGTGGGACGAGCAATTAGCGAGTCGGCTTGCCAATGTGTTTGACAAACTTGCCAGCTCAGCGCGCGACGAACTGCAAGACGAAGGCGTGCCGGCCGAGCGCATCGAAATTAGCCGCTCTCTGGAGATGCGTTATCGCGGACTCGACGCGGCGCTGGCCATTGTCGCGCCCGCCGATGGCGACTATGCGGCTGCCTTCGCGCGCGAACATCAAAAGCTCTATGGCTATCTGCATCAGCAGCGCCCCTTGGAAGTGGTGTCGGCCCGTATCGCCGCGCAAGGCCGCGTATCCGCGGCATTGCCGCTATCCAAGCGGCTGGCGGCGCGCGATTCCAGGCGGGGCGAAAGCGTCGCCGTGTGGCACGCCGGCAAAGAGCTGGCCGCGCTGCAATACGACCGCGCCAATCTGACGCCAGGCTGCGTGCTGACCGGACCGGCGATTGTCTGCGAACCGACCTCCACGCTGTGGATCGAGCCGGGCTGGCGCGCCGAGGTGCTCTCGGGCGGAGAGCTACTGCTCACAGGCGACGCAGTTCAAAACGCCGCGGCTGCGTCAACCACGGCCGACCCGGTGATGCTCGAAGTCTTCAACAATCAATTCGCCGGCATCGCCGAACAGATGGGCATCACGCTCCGCAACACGGCCAGCAGCGTGAACGTGAAGGAGCGACTCGATTTTAGCTGCGCGCTGTTCAACGCCGCCGGGCATTTGATTGTCAACGCGCCGCACATTCCGGTTCACTTAGGGGCGATGGGCCTCACCGTGCGATCGGTGCTGGCCGACAATTCGCGAATGGCGCCGGGCGACGTGTTCGTGACCAACGACCCCTATCGCGGCGGCTCACACCTGCCCGATGTCACCGTGGTGACGCCGGTACACGACCCGACGACTGGACGCTTGCTGTTCTTCACGGCCAGCCGGGCGCATCATGCCGAGATTGGCGGAATTGTGCCCGGCTCGATGCCGCCGTTCTCCAAGAACCTGGCGGAAGAAGGGGTGCTGATCCGCAACTTGCGCGTGGTGGCCGCTGGCCAATCGCGAATGGAGGCCCTTGAGGCGCTGTTGAGCGCGGGGCCGCATCCCAGCCGCGCCGTGGCCGACAATCTGGCCGACATCGCGGCGCAAATCGCCGCCAACCAGCAAGGCGCTCGCGACCTGGCGCGGCTTGTCGAGCGTTACACCTTGCCGGTGGTTGAAGCCTATATGGAACACATCCAAGACGCCGCCGAGCGCAAGCTGCGGCAGGCCTTGGCGCGGTTGCCGCTGGGGCGACGCGAGTTTGTCGATCATCTCGATGGCGGCGAGCGTATCGCCGTGGCGATCACCATTGAGCATCTGCCAGCGCCGCGCGCGATCATCGACTTCACCGGCACAAGCGGCGTCTCGGCGGGCAACCTAAACGCCAATCGCGCCATCGTCACGGCGGCAACGCTGTATGTGCTGCGGGTGCTGATCGCCGAAGATATTCCGCTCAACGAAGGAGTGCTCAGCCCGGTGACGTTGATCCTGCCCGAGTCGATCTTGAACCCCGCGCCTGGCGCGACGCCGGCCACCTCGCCCGCCGTGGTGGGGGGCAATGTGGAAACATCGCAGCGTGTGGTGGACGTGCTGTTGGGCGCCTTGGGCTTGGCGGCGGCCAGCCAAGGGACGATGAACAACCTGTTGTTTGGCGATGCCACGTTTGGCTACTACGAGACAATCTGCGGCGGCGCGGGCGCAACCAACCGTCGCGCTGGCGCCGACGCGGTGCATACCCATATGACCAATACGCGACTCACCGATCCCGAGGTGCTGGAGCGGCGCGCCCCAGTGCGCTTGCGGCGATTCGCGATTCGCCAAGACTCTGGCGGCGCCGGCCACCAGCGCGGCGGCGAAGGAGTGATTCGCGAGATCGAGTTTTTGAAGCCGCTGGCCGTGTCGATTCTCTCGCAGCGGCGCGGACCTTACCCGCCCTACGGCGCGGCCGGCGGTGAGCCGGGCGGACTCGGCAGCAACACATTGCGGCGGGCAAACGGCCAAGTGGAAACCTTGAGCTATCAGGCGCAATTGAGCGTCAACGCCGGCGATGTGCTGACGATCGAGACGCCGGGGGGCGGAGGCTGGGGCGCGGCGGAAAATGAAATGCGATCATCTCAACCCAACGAGGCGCTTTGATGTCGATCGACTACATTTCCATTCGAGACGAAGAGTCCGGCAGCGAGGCGCGCATCGCCCCGGCGATGGGATTCAATTGCTTTAGTTTTCGCGCGATGCTGGCAGGCGACAGTCACGAAACGCTCTGGTCGCATCCCGATTTTTTGTCTGGTGAGCAGAAGCCGTCGCGCAGCGGCATCCCGATCTTGTTCCCCTTTGCCGGACGGATTCGCGGCACGCATTTCGACTTTCAAGGCCGGCGCTACGCGCTGGAGGTGGGAGACGATTTTGGCAACGCGATTCACGGGTTTGTCCTCAATCGGCCGTGGCGAGTGATCCAGCAAGGCGCAGACGAAGCGACCGCGGAGTTTCAGGCGGCGCTCGACGCGCCTGACACGCTCGACCGCTGGCCCAGCGACTATCGAATTCGCGCCACCTATCGAGTCGCCGGCGCGCGGTTGGAGTCGAGTTTTGAATTCACCAATACCGGCGAGCGCCCACTGCCGTACTGGTTTGGCACGCATCCCTACTTTCGCCTGCCGCTGGCCGTCGGCGCCGATCGTGGCGCTTGTCTCACGCAGGTGCCCGCGGCCGAATATTGGGAATTGGCGGGCATGTTGCCCACGGGCCGCGAGCTGCCGGTCGACGCGTCGCGCGACCTGCGCGCCGGAGCGCGGTTTGGCGAATTGAAGATTGACGATGTGCTGTGCGGACTCGATTTCGAGCGCGGCCAGTGCGCGGCAAGCGTGATCGATCATCAGGCTCGCCGCCGGCTGACGATTCGCTTTGGACAGGAGTTCTGCGCGTGTGTGGTGTTCACGCCGCCACATGGCGAGGCGGTGTGCATCGAGCCATACACGTCGGTCTCAAACGCCTTTGAACTGGAGGCCCAGGGGCACAAGACCGGGTTAACAATCCTGGCCCCTGGTCAGTCGCGCACGGCGAGCATCGACATGGAACTGGCAAGCGCCACTCACTAGCGATGCCGGTACCCGGCAAAGATGCCGGTGGCGTACCAGATGCCGTTGCTGCCGCGCTTCATGTCGTAGGCATACGCGCCATGATCGGAACGAACGGCGTCCCAATGACCAGACGACTGACGCCAGCTATCGACGCAATCGACCGCCGCGTCGACCAGCGTCTTGCCGGGCCAACTCTCGGCGACGACCTCGGTGGGGCCGCTGTCGCCACCGCCACCACCAAATCGATAGCGCAATCGCCCCAAGATGCGCTGAAAGCGGTAGCCCCATTGGTGATGCCCTTGCACGCGAATGTTCGCTTGATGGTGCGAGTGGCTCTCGGCCTCATTGGCCAAAATCGGACTAAACTCGCCGCGAGTGCTCGCCGGATGTTCGGGGTGCATGCGCACGGCGTAGATCATGGTGCGTTGCGTCAACGTGCCGGATGGCAGAGCGAGAATCGTCTTGACGGCCGGCACGCCGTAGTAGCGCCCCGGTCGAAACGGAAACATGTTCACCACCAATCCGTAATGCGCGCTGCCGGGCGCGGCGAAATCGAGAATGGCGATCCCTTGCTGGCGCTGCATCTCGGAGAACGAAGGGTGATCGAGCAACCGTGTGAGCTTGCCGCCGATGTAGATCGAAGCGTCAAGCGGCAATCGCACGCGCTCGAAACCAGCGAGTCGAGCTTGCACCTCGGACTGCGCAAGCACGCGGCTTTCAAACGCGTCGCGCACAGCGCTGTTGCCCGTCTCGTGAAAAAAGATGAACAGGTACTTCCCTTGCTCTTTGGCCGACTGCACCGCTTTGGTGTAGTCGGTGTGCCAACTCTGCGTCGCGGCGCCGGCCGCCAGCGCCGAGCTAGCGGCAAGACCAACAAATAGCAGCGTGAGGCACACAATCCGTTTCGACAAAATCATCGCTCTTCTCTCCAATGTGGGCGGGGAAAGTCATCTCCGCGCCGCGCAGGGCACGGCGTCGATGAGCGCCGGTATGGCCGGCCGTGGGATAACTGCCGCAGGTTCCGTGTCCGCGGCGATTGGGGCGGGGGAGCGCCAAGGGCGCTCAAAGGCGTCGTGCCAACCCGAAGGGTAAAATCAGGGTTCGGATTTGCTTGGGTGGGATTTCCGGATAAAACGGTCTGGGCAAAGTACGAAGACTTTGCCGCTTGAGATCGAACCGGTTTATCAAGCTATCACTTCTGAATCAACTCCCCGGTCGGCGGAGATTGGCACAAAATCAATCCTGGCCAGAAGTTGGCCAAAGGCTGGATTTAGTGTTATCTATGCTGACGTGGAAAGCGCCCGGTGCTGTCATCTAGGAGATAAAGTCATGCGTTGTATGGCGTTAGCAGCACTCGTCGTATGCTTGGCCACCGTCGCAAGAGCCGCCGAAACGAGCAATGCGTCTGATCCTCGCGCCGAGGCCAAGGCCGCGCTGGAGCGCCTACAAACCTGGCTGGCTACCAGTTCTAACCAATCTGGCTGGAACGATTTCCTGCAAACCGACCAGCTCCAGGCACAACTTGTCACCGCGGAGCCCGATGTCGTCGCAGTTTCTCAGATCATCTCGCGCTACCGCAGTCCGCAGCCAGGGCTCGAACTGCCGCGGTTTGCAGCGGTGCGGAAAGCTTTAGAGCGTTGGCTGGCCAGTGGTGAGCTACTGGATAAAAAGCTCCCCGAGATCGTCCGCGCCGCTCAGCCCGCGCCTCCCACAGAGAAAGAAGTGGCGGCGCGGCGCGAGTCGCTGGCCGCAGCAGTCAAGGATCTCGATGTTTACCTCGACGGCGTCTCGACCGGCGCCGGCTGGCAACGCTACTTGGAACTCGATCGGTTGGTCCAACTTGCCGCCGGTCCACCGCCGACGGTTGAGCAGTTGATCCCACTTGCCGAGCGATTCGAAAGCGGCAATCGCGGGCTGGAGATGCGCCCCTTCCGCCGCGCCGCCCGCGCGCTGCGCCGCTATGTGCGCACGCTACGCGGCAGCGAAGCCAAGGATCTTGCCCAGGAGGCACAACCGCGACTGGAGGCGCTGGCCAAGGCGCTTTCCGATCAACAGGCAGCGGCCATCACCGATCTCGATCCGGTGGTTAGCGCGGTCAACTGGCTGGCCGATCACGGCCAGTCGCCCGAAGTGGTGAGCGTGGTGCAGGCTCGCTTTCCGTACAAGAACTTGTTCGTCACTGTGTCAGAGGGTTTTCTCAGCTCCAGCTTTGCCGAGCATTTGAACGAATGCGAGCCAGTGCGCGAAACGATCGAAGGGACCCTGGTCACCGGCACGGCCCGCACCGAGGGAGATGTGCTGCTCGACCTAGTGGCCAACGACCGCCGCGCGGTTTGGAACGCGCTGTTTCGCGGACAAGTCGTGTCAGAGACGCTGGGCCGCAATCGCTCGGCCCGCGTCTGCCTGCGCGGCTACACCGACCTGACCGGGAACAAATCAATTCTGGTGGAACCAACGGGCCTCTCCACACAGCCCGCCACCGCCAGCGCCGATACGCGACTGGTGACCACCGGCATCGGTTCGACCAGCGGCGGCATCCGCGGTCGCATTGTCGAGCGGGTGGCGAGCCGGCGCGTGGCCGAGGCGCGACCGGGGGGCGAATCGCGGCAATCCGATCGCGCGCGGCGCGCGCTGCGCGAGCGGCTCAACTCGCGAGCCGACGCCCAGATCGCCGATGCCGACAAGCAGTATTGGAAGCAATTCCGCGATCCGCTCGCCCAACGCGGACATTTTCCAGACGACTTGCTCTTTTGGACCACGCCCGACTACATGCTGGCGGCGGGCACCTTTTCGGGTCCCGTTCGGCTCGGCGCGCCAACCTTGCCCCCCTCCTGGTCAGGTTCTCCCGATCTCGGCCTGATCCTGCACGAAACAGCGGTGAACAGCCTGACGCAAGGTTTGCTGGCCGGCGAGACGCTCGAATCAGAAGATGTGAAAGAGCGCATGCGCGACGAGCAGGGGCGACTGCCCGAGGGATACGACGAAGAGGAAGAGGGGGATTCGTGGTCGATCACGTTCGCCGATCACAAGCCGATCGAAGTAGTGTTTCGCGACGGATCGCTGAGGGTCACCATCCGCGGCCAGCGGTTTCGCAGTGGCGACCGCCAATACCGCGCGATGAACGTGACCGCGACCTACAAATTTGAAAACACCCCCAATGGCATCAAGGGGGTTCGCCAGGGAGAGCTGGAGATTTTTCCGCCCGGCTTTGTGCCCGGCGAGCGGCGCCTGTCGGTGGCCGAGCAAACGCTGCGCAACATGCTGGAACGCCGGATGGGCAAGATTCTGAAGCCGGAACTTGGTGGCGAACAGATCAAGCTGCCGGGTAAACTGGCCGAGGCGGGCCCGCTGACGGCGTCGCAGGCGGCGGCCGACGGCGGTTGGCTGACCTTAGGCATGACGCGCAGCGCCAGCAGTCAGCCGGCGCCGCAAAGCGTGGCGCGCGCCGCCCTGGCGAAATGAAAAGCGCGACGGCCGCGCAAGGAGGAGCATGGCGATGGGACGTTTCGTGGAGATCGGCTTCGACTGTTTGCCGCTGCGCAGTGTGGGGCGGCTCGATATCCCGCTCGACGCGTCGCCCAAGTACCAAGAGCGCTGCCGGCGCATCAAGCACGCCATCGAGACGCACGGCTCGCACAACTCGTACTATTTATACAACGCCGACTGCACATTTCACCTCACCAACGACGAAGCGCGCGGCATGCTCGAGTTTCGGTTTGAAGGGACCGTGCTGACCGACGAGGCCGACGAAAAGACCTTGTCGTGCGCGCTCGACGTGGAGCTGGTGCGCGAAACCTGCGACTGGCTCACCGAGCCGATCGTCCATTGGTTCTTGGAGACGGTGCCGCGCGCCGTGCAGGTCGAGTTCGACCAGTACATCGCCGCCGGCGATCTGGAAAAGGCGCACCAGCGCGCCCAGCAGGCGCAGGCGCAAATGGAAAGCGCTGGCGGCTACCTGGGCATGTTTTTATAGACAGCCGCGAGCCAGCGGGGCACACGGCATCGCCAGCAAGCTAGCAGTCGGCCTGTACTGCGGCTCGCCGAACTTCGCATCGCGCTGGCGCTGTATACCGGCCTCCCTTCGCCGGACATTCCCGCCCGGTTTCTCCGCCTTGCCAGGCTCGCCTCGCTTCCGGCCATCCTTCCCCACTTCTGGTAGCGGTCACGCGGGTTGTGCGGATTCTTCCAAGTTTGCGGGTTAGGGCGCCGATACCAAGCGTGCCGACTATGCCGCGCGGATTGCGCGCAGCGTGGGTTTGGCCGCGATCAGCGTGAATTTGGGAAGGCCTCATCGGCCCGGAAAGATCGCCAGCAGGGCGATCCGGCCGAAGCGACGGCAAGCCCCCAAGGAATTACCGCGAATGAATCGGCAACTACATAAGATTTGGGCGGTCCTGACCTGCGCCATGATGGTGGCCACCGGCTGCACGCCGTCGCAGCCGTTCTACTTCTTTGAAGATGGCGACCTGTCGCACTACCGGGGTGTGGCGACCGAGATCGAATACGCCGACGTCGAAACGCAGCGCCTGGCCGATGTCGATGGGGCGCTGGCGCCCTTCTCGCTGAAGAACTCGCAGCCGCGCGAGATTTGGGACCTCACCTTGCAAGAGGCCGTCAAGGTCACGCTGCAAAACTCCCGCGTCATGCGCACCATCGGCGGCCAGGTGGTGCAACCGCCGGCCCTGCTGAGCCAGGCGCCCGACAGCTTCCCCACCGTGTACGATCCGGCCATCGCCGAGTCGAACCCGCGCATCGGCGTGGAGGCCGCCCTGGCCGCGTTCGACGCGCAGTTGGCCAGCAGCATGATGTGGGCCAAGAACGACCGACCGGTGAACGTGACCGGCTTCTTCGGTCAGGCGATCTTCGCGCCAGTCTTCGAACAAGACCTGGGGCAGAACACCACGCAAATCAGCAAGACGACTGCCACGGGCGGTCAGTTCTTCATGCGGTCGAACACCTTCTATGAATACAACAACAACCCCACCCGTCAGTTCCCCAGCGACTGGAACCAGAACATCGAGGCCGAGTTCCGTCATCCGTTGTTGCAAGGGGCCGGCGTGCAGTTCAATCGCATCGCGGGGCCCAACGCCCAGCCGGGCTTCTTCTTCGCCAACGGCGTGATCCTGGCGCGCATCAATCACGACATCTCGCTGGCCGACTTCGAGATTGGCGTGCGCACGATGATCCGCGACTTGGAAACCGCCTACTGGGAGCTGTACTTCAACTATCGCAACCTCGACGCTTTGATCGCCGGACGCGACAGTGCCCTGCAAACTTGGCGGCGCGTCTATGCCTTGTACATCGTTAGCGCCGTCGGCGGCGAGGCGGAGAAAGAGGCCCAGGCACGCGAGCAGTATTTTCTGTTCCGTGCCCAGGTCGAGAACGCGCTCAGCCAGCTTTACTCCACCGAGAACCGCGTGCGTTACATCATGGGCCTGGCCTCAACCGACGGCCGGCTGATTCGCCCATCGGACGAGCCAACCATCGCCCGACTCAATCTCGACTGGTATGAGACGCATGCGGAGTCGCTCGCCCGCTCGACCGAACTGCGACGCCAGAAGTGGCGCGTCAAGCAGCGCGAGATGGAGTTGATCGCCACCAAGAACTTCCTCTTGCCGCGTTTGGACGCCAACGGCCGCTATCGCTGGCTGGGCTGGGGCGACGATTGGTGGTACGCCAACCGCACCGGCGCGCCGTTCTCCAACGCCATGCAAACCCTCACTCGCGGCACGTTCCAAGAGTGGCAACTGGGCCTCACCTTCCAGATGAACATTGGCTTCCGCAAAGAGTTGGCGGCGGTGCGCAACATGCAACTGTTGCTCACTCGCGAACGGGCCGTGCTGCAGGACGAAGAGTTGGAAGTCTCGCATCAATTGAGCGACGCGATGCGCAACGTCGATCGCTACTATGGCCTGAGCCAAACCAACTTCAACCGCCGCGTGGCCGCCGAGCGCAACGTGGAGGCGGTCAAGGCCGCCTACGAAACCGGCACCGTCACGCTCGACCTGGTGCTCGACGCCCAACGCCGCCTGGCCGACGCCGAGAGCAGCTACTACCGTTCGCTGGTCGATTACATGTTGGCCATCCGCGATGTGCACCTGCGCAAGGGCTCGCTGCTGGAATACAACGGCGTGTTCTTGAACGAAGGCCCCTGGCCGGCCAAGGCCTACTACGACGCCCTCAAGCGGGCTCGCGAACGCGACGCCGCCATGTTCATCGACTACGGCTTCACGCAGCCTCGCGTGATGAGCCGCGGACGCTACCAGCAGCACATTCACGGCTACGACGCGGCGGGCGGAACCATCCTCACCGCGCCGGCCCCGGCCGAAGTCGAGGAAGTGCCAGCGGGCGCGCCGCGACCGACGGGCGAGATTTCGCCCACGGCCACCGGCGCCAACATGCCCGCCCCGGCCGCGGGACCCAATGCCCCCTTCGCGGTGCCGACGGCGCCCAAGTTCGGCGCCGCGCCGCGCCCCATGCAAGGCATGGCCGACTGGCCGGCGCCGGCGACCGGCGGACGCCTCGCTCCTCCCGGCGTGCGGCCGGTGCAGTATCAAGCCGCGCAGGCGCCGCGGGCCTCGGTGGTTGGCGTGCGTCCACAGTAGCCAAGCGCGTGCGTTAGCAATCGCTAACCGTTCATCAAGCTCGCTGGTGTAATGCCTGGCGAGCTTCTTTCATTGCTGGCGGCAGCACGGCGCGTACCTCTTGCCAGATTGCCATTCGATGGTGATGTCCGTTTTTGCCTCGCTTGCGGAATGCGTTCAACATGCGCGGCGCGCGGGGCGACTTCAACTCCACTGCGCAATAACCAGCGCGCCCATGCCGCCCACGCCGGCAAGCAACAGCACCAGGCAACCAGCCCGCGATCGGCGCCGAGTGTCAAACAAGTCTTCGATGCCGAAGGTAGTGCGGCGATACACACGGTTGTAGAGCGCCTTGCGCGGGTTGGTCAGCCAACCCCAACCCTTGGGAACGCGCAGCCCGAGCGAACTTCGGGCGAGCCGCTTGAGCGAGGTTCGCGCCGCGATGCGCTTCTTGAAGGAGGGCCGTCGAAAACCGAACTTCATATGCGCCACTGTAACCTAGGCTCGCTCAGATCATCGCCGCTCTAATTGGTCAAGCCGACTCGCCATGTCGCGGCGCCGATGCGACCAGTCAACCTTCGACATACGATTTCGTTCGGCGCACCCGACGGACGACTGTACCTGCGTGAATCATCGTTCATGTAACAGAAAATTCGTTGCACCCCAATGGTGGGGGATTAGCCTGTTGATTGACAGCCGGGGTAGTTGCGGGCTGTGCTTTCTGGGTCTCTGGCGCCGCTAATGACGGTGAGTTGAGAGCCGCTAAACCGATGCGACTCATAGCAGCACGCTAAGGTCGACATCGCATCTCTTGCGCGGTTCGCGCCGACGACACAACGCTCGCCAAACGCTTGCCGCTGATGTGGGCGGCAGGCGGCGATACTTGGCGGCGCTGCATCGCACAAACTGCCATGCGCATGGATCGTGCCGGCAATTGGACCGGTGACTCATCGTTCTGGGTAGCTCCCGATCCCTCGAAGCACGCAGCCAGCCAATGCTAGTCAACACTCGCTTCCGCGTGATGAATCATGGTTCGAAAGGAGCTAGCCAATGCGATTCAGCAGCATTTCTCTTGGGGCTTTTCTGTTCGCCCTCGCGATCAGCGGATGGGCGCCACCAGCCGACGCGGGCATCGTCTCTTTTTTTACGCCCGCGGGCGCCACGACCGGCGGACAGACGGTCAGCGCCAAGGCGACCTTCACCACGTCGGCCGACACCGTAGTCGTGCTGTTGGAGAATTTGGAGGCCGACCCCACCTCGGTGGTGCAAAACCTGAGCGGCTTGCAGTTCACCATTAGCACCGGTCAGAACAGTGGTTCAATCACCACGAGCGCAGGCCTCGACCGCACCATCGCCAAGGCCGGCACGTACGTCGATGGCGCCGTCGGCGACACCGGTTGGGATCTGTCGACTGCCGGCTCCGATCTGTTTCTCAACGTGCTCGGGACAAAGATCGGTCCGGCGCACCTCATTATCGGTCCACCCGGCGGTCCCACGTACGCAAACGCCAATGGCTCGATCGCCGGCAACGGGCCACACAATCCGTTTCTTGCGGAATCCGCCACCTTCACGTTGAAAGTGACCGGTGTGACGGCGGCTTCGTCGATCTCGGCCGTGACCTTCGCCTATGGCACGACAGAAGGCGCCAACCTGGTGACGGGCATTGTGCCCGAGCCAAACACGCTGGCGCTGGCCGCTGTCGGACTATTGGGACTGGCGCTTGCTGGTCGCCGCCGCGTGCGACGGTGCTAGATTGCGGAACTGAGCGCGTCGCTGACCACATAAGCACGATGAGCTGCCAAGAGGAAATTTGTACGCCCCCCTAAACGCCAAAGCCGCCTGCTGAAGCGGAGCACAAGGCTTCAGCAGACGGCATGGTTGGGGTACAGGGCGTTATTCTCGCGCGCTAAAGAAGGCGCTCGGAATCAGAGCGCTAGCTGCTCTGCTTGGCACGCTTGCGGCGCCAGCGCGACGCCAGACCCAACAGAGCGACTCCGCCAGTGGCCGCCAGCGCCAGGGTCTGCGGCTCCGGCACCGGAACCACGGTCACGCTGGTCATGATCACCAGGTTCTCGGTGGCGATGTTGTTTTTCGCGTCGTAGTCCTGCAGCGGCAGTTCGTTGAAGGGCGGCCCCCCCGCGTTGAAAATCTTCAGTCCCGCGATGGCGTCGATCACATCCATGCCGGCGCCGAGCACCTGTCCAAACACGGTGAACTTCTGCGGATCGAGCGAGCCGGTGTTGTCGACCGTATTAAAGAAGAACTGGCTGGTGGCGCTGTTGATGTTGCCGGCCGTTTGCGCCATGGCGATCGTGCCGCGCACGTTCGACAGTTGATACTCATTTTGAATCGGCGGGTCGGTCGTCAGTGGAACCACCTTCGAGCCATCCCAAGTGAAGCCCCCCCCTTGCACGACGAAGTTGTTCACCGAGCGATGGAAGAAACTGTTGTTGTAGCGGCCCGAGGTGATGTAGTTCAAAAAGTTGTCCACGGTGATCGGCGCTACGTCGTCGTAGAGCAAAATGTCGAACGAATTGCCAACGCCGGGCACGTTCAGATTGGTTTCGATATGAACCGTGGTGGCCAACGCGGGCGAGGCGATCAATGCCGCCAGCGCAATAACGAGCCAAGACCAACGAGACATGAATGGGCCTCTTGATTTTCGAATTAGGGTGATGGAGCGAGAGAGCATTTCGGTTGAAGCAGCGGACTATGTGACGCGCAAATACCACGGCGAGCAGCTTGCGCGGTTCAAGGGGTCAGCGGAAAGAGCCAGTAAGAAGGCGCCACTCGGGCGCGATTAATCCTTGCCACAGAGGGGCAAAGAGCGGCTCAATTGCGGAAGGTCACTAGCAAAATACCCAGCAGACTAGGGTTCGGCTGACCCTATGAGACTAGTTTGGCGGCGATCGCCAGTCAAGACATTCAGAAAGCTGGCCGAAAATTAACAGAAACCGGCTCAGCGACCAGGCGCCTGCGGTTCTATGATTCGCACCTCGCCTGCGGCGCCCACGGTCACCCGCCAGCTTCCCTCGGGCGCCGCCAACTCGATGACGGCCGGCTCCGTCACCCCGCCATCGGGCAAGAACTCGATTCGCCGCGGCGCGGCCGAAACCGCAAACTGCGGCTGAAATTCGCGGCGGTTAGGCAAACGATAGAAGCCGATCGGCCGCCCCTGCATCGCGATCGTATACGCCGCTGGCCGATCTCCCGCCGCCTCGATCACCACTTCGACCGGCTCGCCACTGTTCACCGATTGCCGCTGCGCCGCATAAAGCTCCATGGCCAAGACGCGGGCATTTGCCCGCTCGGGTAGCGCCTCGATGCCGGTCGACGCCCAGGCCATCGAGATCGCGCTACCCAGCACCAGCAAACTGCCGACGAGCAAACTCAGATCGATGGCAATCACAGCCGGGGTAGAGATTCGCCGCGTAGACATGATGAATGGCCGAGCTTGGGAATATGGAACGTCCTCATCCCAAGGCTAGGTTGCCGCGAGACTTGCGGCCTGGCCGGCGTCAAATCGGGACATTGCGCGACGGTTGTGTCCTATACAACCGGTCGTTTCTATTGAAGTTTCACGCCCCAGGGTCGCCGTCGCCGATCCAACATCAAATTGCGCCACAGCGGCGCTCCTCAGCGAACCGGGCGACACCATGAGCGACATCAGCAGCCTGCCGGCCGTGCAAGCCGCACAATCCGAAGCCCTGGCGGGTCAAATCGCGGTTGTGCTCGCCAGCAAGCGACTCGACGCCGCGCGACTGCAAGGCGCCGCCGTCGCCGAGCTATTGGCTTCCGCCGCCCAGGCAGGCAAAGCCCCCGACCGAGGCGATCAGCTCGACCTGTCGGTCTGAAACCCGGCCCCGTCAGGCAATGTTCAGATGGCCGCGAACCTTTTCGCCGCCGGGATTGCCATAAACGGCGTCCTCCCCGACTGACCCAATCGCTGATATATTGACAGGTCCGTTCATTCCCGGTCGCGCATCTTGCGCCGGCCTGAACCGCGCGGCGCTGCCAGCGGCCGCCACGCCCCCGCGAACCCCAGCACAGCCCGTACTGCTATGACCGCACCGCGCACGATGTTCGAGAAGATCTGGGACGAGCATGTCGTCCATGCCGCGAAAGGAGAGCAGACGATCCTGTACATCGATCTGCACCTGGTGCATGAGGTGACGAGCGCTCAGGCGTTCGAGGGATTGCGACTGGCGGGGCGCCGCGTGCGCCGCCCGGAGCGGACCATCGCCACGCCCGACCACAACGTGCCAACCACCGATCGCCGGCTGCCGATTGCCGATCCAATCTCGAAGCAGCAGATCGACACGCTCCGCAACAACTGCCGCGAGTTCGGCGTTCGCCTGTACGATCTGAACGACGCCGAACAAGGAATCGTCCACGTCATTGGACCCGAGCAGGGCTATACGCAGCCGGGCATGACCATCGTTTGCGGCGACAGCCACACCGCCACACACGGCGCCTTTGGCGCGTTGGCGTTTGGCATCGGCACCAGCGAAGTGGAGCACGTGCTGGCCACGCAAACGTTGCTGCAATCCAAGCCCAAGACGATGGAACTGCGCGTCGATGGCAAGTTGCCGCCGGGTGTCACCGCCAAGGACTTGATCTTGTACTTGATCGGGCAGATCACCACCGACGGCGGCACCGGCTACGTGATCGAATACGCCGGCGAGGCGATTCGCGCCCTGTCGATGGAAGAGCGGATGACGGTGGCCAACATGTCGATCGAGGCGGGCGCGCGGGCAGGCATGATCGCCCCCGACGACACGACCTTCGCCTATCTGCGGGGC